>JAENXG010000020.1 GCA_016649675.1 Methyloceanibacter sp. | reverse complement strand
TTCTCATCGTGGGCTGATCCTGGGCGCCCTTGCTACCGGCGTGACCCGCATCACCGGGCTGCTTGAGGCCGAGGATGTGATGGCTACGGCGAGGGCCGTGACCGCGCTCGGCGCCGAAATTACCCGGTCGAATGGGGCCTTTGAGGTGAGGGGTCAGGGGGTAGGGGGCTTGCGCGCGCCCTCCTCGCCGCTCGACTTCGGCAATTCCGGCACCGGGAGCCGTCTCATGCTTGGCGTGGTCGCCGGCCACGACATGGAGGTCGAATTCACCGGCGATGCCTCTTTGCGCCGGCGGCCCATGGGGCGGGTGCTTGCCCCTCTTGCCGCCATGGGCCTGCAAGCCGAAGGCGAGGCGGAGCGCGCGACGCTGCCGCTCGTCGTCCGCGGCACTTCAGACCTTCTCCCCATCGTCTACGAGCTTCCCGTGCCCTCGGCACAAGTCAAATCGGCCATCCTGCTTGCCGGTATGCATGCGCCGGGTCGCACGACGATCGTCGAGCCGTTGGCGACCCGCGATCATACCGAGCGCATGCTCGCTTATTTCGGGGGCGAGGTCGCAGTCGAGGATCGGGGGCAGGGCGCCCGCGCGGTGTCCGTTTGTGGTGACGCCGAGCTTCATGGCGCGGCCATTACCGTGCCCGGAGACCCGAGCTCGGCAGCCTTCATGATTGCCGCCGCCTTGATCTGTCCGGGCTCCGACATCGTCATCGAGGGTGTGCTGATGAACCCCACGCGCGCTGGCTTCATCGAGACCTTGCGCGCGATGGGAGCATCCATCGAGGTGCTCGACTACCGCCATGAGGGCGGCGAGCCGGTGGGCGACCTCAGAATCAAAGCGAGCGCGCTGCGCGGGATCCGCGTGCCAGCGGAGCGCGCGCCCTCCATGATCGACGAATATCCGGTGCTGGCTTGCGTCGCCGCGTTTGCCGAGGGAGAGACGCACATGGCCGGCCTCTCCGAGCTCAAGCTGAAAGAGAGCGACCGGCTCGCCGCCACGGCGGCGGGCCTTGCCGCTTGCGGGGTGGTGGCGCGCGTGACCGGCGACGACCTGACCGTCGAGGGGAGCGGAGAGGTCAAAGGCGGCGGTCTGGTCGCAACCCACATGGATCATCGCATCGCCATGGCGTTCCTCACCCTCGGGCTTGGCGCGGCGAACCCGGTCACCGTCGACGACACCAGCATGATCGCGACGAGCTTCCCCGGCTTCGTGAAGCTGATGACGAAGCTTGGGGCTCAGCTGCAATGATCATCGCCATTGATGGACCCGCGGCCTCGGGCAAAGGCACGCTGGGCAAGTGCATCGCCGCGCATTATGGGCTCGCCCATCTCGACACCGGCAAGCTCTACCGCGCGGTCGCGCGCGACACTCTGGCCGGCGGCGGAGACCCCTCCGACGCCGAAGCCGCCTTTGCTGCCGCGAAAGCGCTCGACCCCAAGACGCTCGCCGACCCGGCCCTGATCGACGGCAAGCTCGGTGAGGCGGCCTCCCTCGTCGCCCGTCATCCCGGGGTGCGGGACGCGCTTCTTGCCTATCAGCGCAGTTTCGCGCTGCGGAAGCCCGGCGCTGTCCTCGACGGCAGGGACATCGGCACGGTCATTTGTCCCGATGCCGAGGTGAAGCTGTTCGTGACCGCCACGCCCGAGGAGCGCGCGCGGCGCCGCTATATTGAGCTGAAGCGGGCCGGAATGGCCATTTCCGAGGAGGACGTGCTTGCCGAAATCAGGCGCCGCGACGAGCGCGACAAGGGCCGCGCCACGGCCCCCTTGCGCCGCGCGGACGACGCAGTCTTGCTCGATACCACGAATTTGGATATAGACGCGGCGTTCAGGGCAGCCATCGATTTGATCGATGCTGCGATGGGCCATGCGGGGCGAGCCGGTTGAGGCGGTGCCCATTTCGCACTGGCACACCACTTTTCGATGTTTTCCGCGGGCGAGAAAGCGGAGGCAGGCGGCGGCCGAGAACGGGCTTGCCGCCACCGGCTTTCACGACGCTCGCCGCGACTGAGGCAGGAGACTGGTATGATGGGACGGCGAGTAGGAACCTAGATGATCGAGCCGCAAGCAAGCATGAGCCATCCGAGCCGCGATGAGTTCGCAGCCCTTCTGGAGGAGTCCCTCACCGGAACGGCGCTCCAGGAAGGCAGTGTCATCAGGGGCACCGTCGTCGCGATCGAGAAAGACGTCGCCGTCATCGACGTCGGACTTAAGACCGAAGGCCGCATCCCCCTCAAGGAGTTCGGCATCTCCGGCCGGCCCGCCGATCTTCACGTCGGCGACGAGGTCGACGTGTATCTTGAGCGCGTCGAGAACTCGGCCGGCGAGGCGGTGCTGTCGCGCGAGAAGGCGCGGCGCGAGGAGAGCTGGACCAGGCTCGAGGAAAAATACAAGGCTGGCGAGCGCGTCGAGGGCGTCATCTTCAACCGCGTCAAGGGCGGCTTCACCGTCGATCTCGACGGCGCCGTGGCCTTCCTTCCCGGCAGCCAGGTCGACATCCGCCCGATCCGCGACGTGGGCCCGCTGATGAACATGCCGCAGCCCTTCCAGATCCTGAAAATGGATCGGCGCCGCGGCAATATCGTCGTCTCGCGCCGCTCGGTGCTCGAGGAGACCCGCGCCGAAAAGCGGAGCGAGATCGTCGCCCGCCTCGAAGAGGGCCAGATCATCGACGGCGTGGTCAAGAACATCACCGACTATGGCGCCTTCATCGATCTCGGCGGCATCGACGGGCTTCTGCATGTGACCGACATGGCATGGAGACGCGTCACCCATCCGAGCGAGATCGTGAATGTCGGCGACACCGTCAAAGTGCAGATCATCCGCATCAACCCCGAGACCCAGCGCATCAGCCTCGGCATCAAGCAGCTCGAGGCCGACCCGTGGGGAGGCATTGCCGCCAAATATCCGGTCGGCTCGAGATTCAAGGGGACGGTCACCAACATCACCGACTATGGCGCCTTCGTCGAGCTGGAGCCCGGCGTCGAGGGCCTGATCCACGTCTCGGAGATGAGCTGGACGAAGAAGAACATCCATCCCGGCAAAATCATCTCGACCAGCCAGGAGGTCGAAGTGCAGGTGCTCGAGGTCGATCCCGACAAGCGCCGCATCTCGCTCGGGCTGAAGCAGACCCAGGAGAATCCGTGGATCGCCTTTGCCGCGAACCACCCGCCCGGCAGCAATATCGAGGGCCAGATCCGCAACATCACCGAGTTCGGGCTGTTCATCGGGCTCGACGGCGGCATCGACGGCATGGTGCATCTGTCGGATCTCGATTGGACCAAGCCCGGCGAGGACGCTCTCAAGGATTACAAGAAGGGCGACACCGCCAAGGCCGTGGTGCTGGAGGCCGATTCCGAAAAGGAACGCATCAGCCTCGGCATCAAGCAGCTCACGCCCGATCCGTTCGCCTCCGGCGCCCCGAGCACCAACCTGAAGAAGGGCCTGCGGGTGACCTGCGAGGTGCTCCAGGTCAAGGACAACGGCATCGAGGCCAAGCTTCTCGACCACGACCTCACCACCTTTATCCGGCGGTCCGACCTCTCGCGCGACCGCTCCGAGCAGCGGCCTGACCGGTTCGGCGTCGGCGAAAAGTTCGATGGCGTGGTGACCCAGGTCGATGCCAAGGCGCGCAAGGTCTCCGTGTCGATCAAGGCTCTCGAGATCGCCGAGGAGAAGGAGGCTGTCGCTCAATATGGCTCGACCGACTCCGGCGCTTCGCTCGGGGACATCCTCGGCGCCGCGCTGAACAAGGCGAAGGGGGAGGAGGACGACGAGGAGACCGTCGCCGCCAAACCCAAGCGCAAGCGCGCCGCAAAAAGCGATGCCGAGCCGAGCACCTCGGCGGAAGAATGAGCCGAGCCGCGACGCCCGCCTAGTCGCAGTCTTGACGGCTGAGCCGGCGGTTCATCCCTGAGCGAGGGTTCATGGTTCTCGACGCCGAAAGCGTAATCGACCGCCGCCGCCTCAAGCGGCGGCTGACGATGTGGCGGATCGCGGCGGTCGTGCTCGGGCTCCTTCTCATCGGTGCGCTGCTGTTGAGCGACAAGCAGGTCGCGGCCACGGCCGGCATCCTGCCGCACATTGCCCGCGTCGACATCAGCGGCATCATCACCGACGACCGCAAGATGACCGAGCTGCTCGACAAGGTCGGCAAGGCCGATCAGGTCAAGGCCGTCATCCTCGACATCAACAGCCCGGGCGGCACCACGACCGGCGGCGAAGCCATGTACGACGCCATCCGCCGCCTCGCCGACAAGAAGCCGGTGGTGGCGGTGTGCGGGACGCTCGCTACCTCTGCCGCCTATATCGTGGCGCTCGCCACCGACCGCATCTTCGTCTACGGCAACACCATCACCGGCTCGGTCGGCGTGATCTTCCAATGGGCCGACGTGACCGAGCTCCTGCACATCCTTGGCGTCAAGGTCGAGGAAGTGAAGAGCGGCCCCCTGAAGGCGGTGCCGAGCCCGTTCGAGCCGGCCGACGAGAAGGCGCGCGCGCTGGCCGAAGAGATGGTGCAGGAGTCAAAGGCGTGGTTCGTCGATCTGGTCGCCAAACGCCGCTCCATCGACCCTCAGTCCATCACGGGGCTTACCGATGGCCGTATCTATTCGGGGCGCCAGGCTGTGGATCTGAAGCTCGTCGATGAGATCGGCGACGAGAAGGCGGCGGTCGCCTGGCTGCACAAGGAGCGCAAGGTCCCCTCCGGCTTGAAGATCGTCGATTGGAAGCCTGAAACCGAAAGCTCCGGCCTGTTCGGCTGGCTGTTTCAGTCGCTGGCAGGCGCAATCGGCATTTCTGCCGAGAGAATTTCCGGGCTCGTGGGCCAAGTCTCGGCAACCCTCAAGCTTGACGGTCTTGTTTCTGTTTGGCACCCTGCATCTTAGCTAGCGGGGGCTTACGGCCGCACGCCATTGAGGCTGCCGGTCGCATGGGGCGTATTATGATCAAGTCGGAGTTGATTCAGCGGGTGGCCGGCGCCAATCCGCATCTCTTCCACCGCGACGTTGAGCGCATCATCAACATCGTCCTCGATGAGATCACCGGCGCGCTCGCCCGCGGCGACCGGGTGGAGTTGCGCGGCTTCGGCGCCTTCACTGTGAAGCACCGCGCCGCGCGGCAGGGACGCAATCCGCGCACCGGGGACACGGTCTACGTTGAGGACAAATACGTGCCCTTCTTCAAGACCGGCAAGGAGCTGCGCGAGCGGCTGAACCCTGACGGCGACGAATAGCGGCCGTTAGCAGAAGCCTCAGGCAATTCTCAAGGAGCAGCCCTTGTGGCGTAAGCTCATTTTCGGCTTCATCGTCGTTCCGCTCGGCGTCGTGCTGATTGCGCTCGCCGTCGTCAACCGGAAGCCGGTCCAGCTCAATCTCGATCCATTCGGCGCTCTCGACCCGACTATCGCCTTCGAGGCGCCGCTGTTCCTGTTTCTGCTCGGCGCCTTCGCGCTTGGTCTCGTCGTGGGTGGCATTGCCACCTGGGCAGGCCAGGGCAAATGGCGCCAGCTGGCGCGCGACGAAGCCCGCGAGGCGCGCGACTGGCGCCGCCAGGCCGACCGGCTGGAGAAAGAGCTCGAGGGCCTCGACGCCTCTCCGCGCCGCGCCCGGCTGCCTGCCGACTAGCTGACCTAAGACTCACCCCGCTAAACCGATCGGCAATGCCGATGTTGCAGTGCGGTGGACTTGGGCCCTCGGATTTCATAGGGTGGCCCCGCGCGGGGCCTAAAGGCCCGCCGAAATCTCATCCGAGAGCCTCAAAAAGTGTCGGTTAAGGTCAAAATCTGCGGCGTGCGGACGCCTGCCATCGTCGAAGCAGCGGCGAAGGCGGGCGCCGACTTTGTTGGGCTCGTCCTCTTTCCCAAGAGCCGGCGCCACCTCGAGCTGGAAGAGGCCCGCGTCCTTGCTGCTATCGCCCGCGGCAAGATCGGCTCGGTTGCCGTCATGGTCGATCCCGACGATGCACTGGTCGACGCCGTGCTTGAGAAAGTCCGCCCCGATATTTTCCAGCTCCACGGCAGCGAAACCCCTGAGCGGGTCGCTGCCATCAGAGCCCGCACCGGCTTGCCCGTGATGAAAGCCGTCCCCGTGGCGGATGCGGCCGACATCGCATACGCCAATGCATATGCGGGAAGCGCCGACTATATCCTGTTCGATGCCAAGGCCTCGCCTGACGCGACTCTGCCTGGAGGGAACGGCGTTCCCTTCGACTGGCGCGTTCTTATGGGGCTCGCGCCGCCCTTCGCGCTGTCGGGGGGTTTGACCCCTGACAATGTCGGCGAGGCCGTCAGGCTGACGGGGGCGACGCTGGTCGACGTCTCCTCCGGCGTCGAGCGAGCCCCGGGCGAGAAGGACGCCAGCCTGGTGAGAAGCTTTATTCAGGCGGCGAAATCGGCAATCCCTCAGCCACGGGCCAAAGCGTCATGAACGCGGTCACCGAAACGCCGCCGCGGAACACTTACCGTAGCGGGCCCGACGAGCGCGGCCATTTCGGCCTTTATGGCGGCCGCTTCGTCGCCGAGACCCTGATGCCGCTCGTCCTCGATCTCGAGCGCGCCTACGCCGAGGCGAGGGCCGACCCGACCTTCCAGGCCGAGCTCGATGGGCTTCTTGCCCATTATGCCGGGCGGCCGAGCCCGCTCTATTTCGCTGAACGGATGACCGAGCATCTCAAAGGCGCGAAAATCTATTTCAAGCGCGACGAGCTCAACCACACCGGCTCCCACAAGATCAACAACTGCTTAGGCCAGATCCAGCTTGCGCGGCGCATGGGCAAGAAGCGCATCATCGCCGAGACGGGCGCCGGCCAGCACGGCGTGGCCGTGGCGACGGTCGCCGCAAGATTCGGCCTCCCCTGCGTGGTCTATATGGGCGCCACCGACATCAAGCGGCAGCGCCCCAACGTGTTCCGCATGAAGCTGCTCGGCGCCGAGGTGAGGCCGGTGACGTCGGGCTCCGGCACGCTGAAAGACGCCATGAACGATGCGCTCCGCGACTGGGTCGCCAATGTCGAGGATACCTTCTACATCATCGGCACAGTGGCCGGTCCGCACCCTTATCCTGCCATGGTGCGCGACTTCCAGTCAGTGATCGGGCGGGAGACGCGCGAACAGATGCTTGAGCGCGAGGGGCGGCTCCCCGACACGCTTGTTGCCTGCATCGGCGGCGGCTCGAATGCCATGGGCCTGTTCCATCCTTTCCTCGATGAGCCGTCAGTCGCGATCTATGGGGTGGAGGCCGGCGGCTACGGCCTCGATGTGCCGAACGGGCATGCCGCGTCGATGACCGGCGGCAAGCCCGGCGTGCTGCACGGCAACCGCACCTATCTCCTACAGGACGATGACGGGCAGATCCTCGAAGGCCACTCCATTTCCGCCGGGCTCGATTATCCGGGGGTGGGACCTGAGCATTCCTGGCTCAAGGATAGTGGCCGTGTGAACTATGTCGCGGTGACCGACAAGGAGGCGCTCGACGCTTTCCAGCTCTGCACGCGGCTTGAGGGCATCATCCCGGCGCTCGAGCCTGCCCACGCGCTCGCTTACGTGAAGAAGCTCGCGCCGACGCTGCCGGCCGACAACCTCCTGGTCATGAACATGTGCGGGCGTGGCGACAAGGACATCTTCGCCGTCGCCGAGCATCTTCACATGGAGATGTGATTGGCGACGCGCATCGATAAGAGATTTGCGGAGCTGAAGCGGCAAGGGCGCGCAGGCCTCGTCGCCTTCGTCACCGCCGGCGACCCCGATCAGGGGACCTCGCTTTCGATCCTCAAAGGGCTGCCGGCGGCCGGCGCCGACATCATCGAGCTTGGCATGCCCTTCTCCGACCCTATGGCCGACGGCCCGGCGATCCAGGCCTCCTCTCAGAGGGCGCTGAAATCGGGGCAGACCATGGCCAAGACGCTCGCCATGGTGAAGGCCTTCCGCGCCGAGGACGACGCGACCCCCATAGTGCTAATGGGCTACTACAACCCCATATACGTGTATCCGGTGGATCGTTTCGTCGCTGACGCGGTCGAAGCGGGAGTTGATGGTCTGATTGTGGTTGATATACCTCCAGAGGAAGATGCCGAACTTCGCCCGGCCGCGACTGCAGCGGGCCTCAACTTCATTCGGCTGGCCACGCCCACGACCGATGCGCGGCGCCTGCCCGCCGTGCTCGCCAATACATCGGGCTTTGTCTATTACGTCTCGATCGCAGGCATCACCGGCACGGCGGCGCCCGACATCGGGGCGGTGAGGGCCCATGTCGGCCGCATCAAGGCACATACGCGCCTGCCCATCGCGGTCGGCTTCGGGGTCAAGACGGAAGCACAGGTGAGCGCGCTCGCCGGGCTAGCCGAGGGTGTGGTGGTGGGCTCGGCCCTCGTCACCGCCATCGCCCAGAGCCTCGATGAGGAGGGTCACGCGACGCGCGCGACGAAGCCGCAAGTCCTGGCCCTCGTCGAGCATCTCGCCGCGGCGCTCCGTCACCCGGCCGAAGAAGCGGCGCTCTAGCGCCAGGATGTCATGCGAGTAATTGTCACTTTGAGAGCTCTGTAGACCCGTGAACTGGATCAATAGCGTCGTCAGGCCCAAGATCCGCAGCATCCTTCGCAAGAAGGATTTGCCGGACAATCTGTGGGTGAAGGACCCCGAGACGGGGCAGATGATCTATTACAAGGATCTCGAAGCCAACCAGTTCGTGGTACCCGGCTCCAACTATCATTGGCGGATGACGGCCTCGGCGCGGCTCAAGTTCCTGTTCGACAACGCCGAGTACGAGAATTTGCCGCTGCCCGAGGTGCCCCTCGATCCGCTCAAGTTCCGCGACGAGCGCCGCTATACCGACAGGCTCAAGGATGCCCGCAGCAAGACCGGCCTTCCCGACGCCGTGCTGGCCGGCGCCGGCCGCCTCGATGGCCAGAGGATCGTCGCCGCGGTGCAGGATTTCGACTTCCTCGGCGGCTCGCTCGGCACCGCCGCAGGCGAAGCGGTGATCACCGCCATGCGCGCAGCGGTCAAGCGCGAGACGCCGTTCATCCTGTTTGCCGCCTCTGGTGGCGCGCGCATGCAGGAAGGCATTCTCTCGCTCATGCAGATGCCGCGCACTACCGTGGCCGTGCAGGAGCTGCGCGAGGCGAGGCTCCCTTACGTCGTGGTGCTGACCCACCCCACGACCGGCGGGGTGACGGCCTCCTACGCCATGCTCGGCGACATCCAGATCGCCGAGCCGGGCGCGCTGATCGGCTTTGCCGGCCCGCGGGTCATCGAGCAGACCATTCGCGAGCAGCTCCCCAACGGCTTCCAGCGCGCCGAATATCTCTACGACCACGGCATGGTCGACATGGTGGTGCACCGCCACGCTTTGCGCGGGACGCTCGCCCGCATTTGCCATCTTTTGACCCACCGCCTGCCGGGACGCGAGGTTGCGCTCTCCGAGCCGATCGACGGTAGGGTCGCGCTCAATGGACCGAAATCCATGATCACCCTCGACGGCAAGGGCTTCGAAGCCGTGCTCGACGAGGACGATGACGATCAGGGCTTGACCGGCAGCGCCGGCAATGGCGCTAATCCTAATCCGCCGCAGGGCACCTGAAGGCTTCGAGGGCTTGACCACATTACCGCACAGCGCCGGGCGCCCCTCGCCCCGCTCCCGGGCCTTGGCGAGCGAGACGCTGCTCGAGCGGCTGAAGAAGCTGCACCCGCAATCGATCGATCTGTCGCTTGGGCGCATCGAGCGCCTGCTTGCCGCCCTCGGTCATCCTGAGGAAAAGCTGCCGCCGGTGCTGCATGTCGCCGGCACCAACGGCAAGGGCTCGTTCATCGCGTTCACGCGTGCCATCGCGGAAGCGCTCGGCAAGGGCGTCCACGTCTACACCTCGCCTCATCTCGTCAATTTTCACGAGCGCATCGTCTTGGCCGGGCCGCACGGCTCTGCCCCCATTGCCGAGGAGACGCTCGTCGATTGCCTCGCCCGCGCCGAGGCCGCCAATGGCGGCGAGCTCATCACCCTGTTCGAGATCACCACCGCGGCGGCCTTCCTCGCCTTCTCGGAGGTGCCTGCTGACCTGCTCCTGCTCGAGACGGGATTGGGCGGAAGGCTCGACGCGACCAATGTCGTCGCCAAGCCTCTATTGACGTCGATCACCTCGATCTCGATCGACCACGTTTCTTTCCTCGGTGACACCGTTGCGGCCATCGCCGGCGAGAAGGCCGGCATCTTGAAGCCGGGCGTCCCTTGTGTGGTGGGGCGCCAGGTGCAAGAGGCCTTCCAAGTGATCGAGCGGAGGGCCGAGGCGATCGGCGCGCCCCTCCATGTCGCCGGCCGCGACTTCGACATGTACGAGCAGCACGGGCGCCTCATCTTCCAGACGACCGAGCGACTGCTCGATCTCCCGCTGCCGCGCCTCAACGGGCGCCACCAGATCGATAATGCGGGTGCGGCCATCGCCGGCGCGAGCATCTTGTTCGGGGATGCGCTCACCACCCGCGCGCTCGAGCATGGACTGACCCATGCCGAGTGGCCGGCTAGGCTCGAGCGCCTCGCGGTCGGCGGGCTGCATGCCTATGTGGAGGAGGGCACCGAGATTTGGCTCGATGGCGGGCACAACGCAGCCGGCGGCCAGGTCATTGCGCATTCGCTTGCCGAGCTTGACGAGCGCGTGCCGCGTCCGGTGCACCTCATCTTCGGCATGATGGAGACGAAGGACGCCCACGCCTTCATCGCCCCGTTCAAGGGCCTGGTCGAGCGCGTCTACACGGTTCCGGTTCCGGACGAGCCCAACGCCTTCAGCGCCGAGGCTCTGGCCGAGATTGTGAGGGCCGAAGGCTTCGACGTGGTGGCCGCCAACAGCGTGCCGCACGCGCTTCTCAAGTCGCAGGCCGCCCTTCATGGCCCAGGGCGCGTGCTCATCTGCGGCTCGCTCTATCTTGCGGGCCACGTGCTCAGGCTGCACGGCTAAGGGCCGGGAGGTTTCGATGCGGCAGAAATTGCTTGGCGTGGTCATCATGGCGCTTCTCGGCCTCGGCCTCGTCCGGCTCGATCAGGCTGAAGCGGCAGGGCTGCCGGCCGAGATCGGGCAGTGCAGCGAGACCACCATCGAGGATATCGGCTATCGGCTGGGAGATCCCGACAGCGGCAGCGCGATCAGCTACGCCAATGGTGGCGTGCAGGTCTCCTATGACACGATCCCGGAGATCCATCGCTCCCGTGTCGGCGACACGGTGAAGCTCTGCCTCGTCAGCGTTCCTGAGGACTGCCCGCCGGGCGACGACCGCGGGAAGATCTATAGCGCCACTAATCTCCGCACCGGCGAAACGAATGCTGCCGCGAGAAGCCTAAACCTCGGCGCCGATCGTGCCGTTGATCCAGGCGGCGACATGGTTCTTCGGGTAGGCGCCCTTGAGCGTGCCGGCGACCTCGCCGTCCTTGAACAGGATCAAAGTGGGGATGGCCCGCACATTGTAGAAAGACGGCGTGCGCGGATTCTCGTCGATATTGAGCTTGGTAATGCGCACCTTGCCGCCGAGCTCATTGGCGATCTCTTCGAGCGCGGGCGCAATCTGCCGGCACGGTCCGCACCACTCGGCCCAGAAGTCGACGACCACGGGGGTCGTGGATTTGAGGACCTCGGTCTCGAAGGTGTCGTCGGAAACCTTTTCAGTTGCCATTTGCTTCTCCTGATCGCCGGCAGCACCAGCGTAACGACCGGACTCTCTTGTCAGCTTGGGAAACTAGGTATGCCCCCCCATGCCGTCAAGGCTCGCGACGGCGCCGCATGAGGCGGTCTTCGGCAGCATCAAGCGAAGTTGAGGGAATCTCCATGAGTTGCGGGCCGTCGGTCCACAGCAGCGCGGCGCGCAGCGAGTGATCCGGGAATAGGCCCTTCAAGGCCACCCGGTAGGCGGCGAGCTGGGCGATATAGGCCGGAGCCACCTCCGTGAGGGTCTCCGGCGGCGGCCTGTTGGTCTTGTAGTCGAGGATGAGAAGATCGCGGTCAAGCACGGCCAGCCGGTCGATCTGGCCTTCGAGATCGAATTCTCCCTCGCCCCCGCCGATCCTGGCCACGACGGGAATTTCGGCAAGGCTTCCCGGCTGGAACAGGGGCGCAAAGCGGGGATCCTCGACAATGGCGAGGCTCTCCGCCACGATCTCGTCTTTCAACTCTTGGGGAAGGCCTAACCCACGCGCGGCGACAAAGGCCCTGGCAGCCCTCTCCTGGTCGTTCGGCCCCCCACCTCCGGCAAATGCTGCAATAGGGCGTGTACGAGCCGCCCCCGGGCATAGCGGCTACTTTGGCTGAGCGCCCGCGGCCCAAGCGGCGGCTGTTCGCCCTCCGCCCGTTGCTCGCCGCCTTCGAGGCCAAGAGCGAGCCGCGATGGCGCGAGCTTCGGCCGTGAACGCTCAGGCTTGGCGGGGGTGAGCGCCCAGTCGGGGAGGGGCACCGCCGGCCTCCCGACTTTCTCCTCCTCCCGCTCGGCCACATCCTTGGCTTGCGCGCTCTCCATCCGGCGCACGGCCGCCCCGTCCGGACTCACAATTTCGATGAGACGGCCCTCGAGCCCCTCTTTGACGAGGTCGTACCAGCAGGCCGTCTCGGGCTTCTCCTTCTGGCCCTGCCAGCCGCACACATACAGCCGGTCGTGCGCCCGCGTCATGGCGACATAGAGGAGGCGATGATATTCCTCGCGCTCGGCCTGCTTCATGGCGTCCTTGGTGTCGCCGAGCACGGCGAGGTCCGAGCGTCCCCCTGCCGGCCAGACGAGATGGCCAACGGTCTCCGGCGGGGCGCCGGGCCGGGGCAACGGGTAAATCGGGACCCCTTGTGCCCGCGGCAGCATGCAAGTATCGGGCAGGATCACGATCGGCGCCTGCAAGCCCTTGGCGCCATGCACCGTCATGATGCGGACCTCGTCGCGGTCCTGCTCCATGTCGCGCTTGATCTCGATGTCGCCGGCGCGGAGCTGATTGATGAAGCCTTGGAGTGAGGGCGCCGCGTCCCGGTCATAGCCAAGGGCGAGGTCGAGAAACTCATCGATCGCCTCTGCGGCTTCCGGCCCGAGTCGCGTGAGCATCCGCTTGCGCATGAGTTGCCCGCCGGCGCCGAGCAACTCAGAGAAGAACTCGTAAGGCGGCAGATAGTCGGCGCGGGACAGCCAGGCCGAGAGAAGCTTCGCGGCTTCGGCAAAGAGGGGGTCGCCGCTCTTGGTCTTGAGCTCGGTCCACAACGAGCCTTGCCGTTGGTATGCCAGCCGAAACAGAGCATCGTCGTCGAGGCCGAACAGCGGGCTCTTCAACACCACAGCAAGCGCAAGGTCGTCCTCCGGCATCAGCAGCACGTCGGCAAGAGCGACGAGATCCTGCACCGCGAGCTGATCCATCAGCCGCATGCGGTCGGCGCCGGCGATCGCCACGCCTGCGCGCTTCAGCTCGCGAATCATGGGCGTGGTGAACGGATCGCGGCGGCGGACGAGAATGAGAATATCGCCGGCCTTGACCTTGCGGCCTTGCGAGGGGAGGTCCTCGCCCTCCTCGAGCCAATGCTTGATCACCGAAGCGATGCGCCGGCACAGCGCATCGACCGAGCGGGCGCCGCCAGGCTCCTCGTTCCACGGCTCGAAGGCTTCAGCGGCCGTGGGCTTCGTCTCCGCCTCGAGCTGCCAGAGCTCGACCAGGCCCGCCTCGTTCTGCCGGAAGGCGTGATGCTCGATCACGGCGGTCGCCACGGAAGTGAGGCCTTGCGCGGCTGTAGGCTTGGCGAACACGGCATCGACGGCGCCGAGGATCGGCACGGTCGAGCGGAACGAGAGGTTGAGCGGGACCTCGTGCCAGTCAAGTCCCGCCGCCTCTGCCCGTCGCTTGAAGGCGCGACCCACGGCGCCGAACCGCGCCGGGTCAGCACCCTGGAAGCTGTAGATCGACTGCTTCTCGTCGCCCACGGCAAACAGGGTACGCAGCTTCACGCTTGCGCCGGCGCCGGCGAAGAACTCCTCTGCCAGACGCTCGATGATGGTCCATTGGGCAGGATTGGTGTCCTGCGCCTCGTCCACCAGAATGTGGTCGATGCCGCCGTCAATCTTGAACAGCACCCAGGATGCGGCTGCGGCGCGGGAGAGGAGGTTCGACGTCTTGACGATCAGGTCGTCATAGTCGAGCGCGGCCTCCGCCCGCTTCCTCCGCTCGTAATCGGCTTGGACCGCATCGGCGAGAGCCAGCAGCGCGCTGCTCGCCTCGGCGACGCGTACTTGCGCGAGCTTAAGATCGAGGGCGGCGAAGCGTGTTTTCGCGTCGTCGACCATTTGTGCGATCGCCGGCGCGGCGTTCTTGAAGTCCTTGCTGCAGATTTGTACTCGGGCCTTGTGCTCTCCTGTCAGGAACGCAGGGCGCAGCGCGGCTACGCGACTCTCGCCTTCCGTTGACCGTGCGGCGCGCAAGGCAGCTCCCGTGCTGTGATCGATGTCCTTGGCCGCGTGCGCCTCGAACGCATGAAGCGCGAGATCGATCTCCGCATTGGAGAGCACTTCTGCAAGCTCAGCGAGGAGGGCGTCTTCCTCCTCCTCGGCGATGCCGAATAGGCGCTTGAGCGCGAGGCCCTCGGCCTCTGCCCAATCGCCACGGCCGTCATGATAGGCCATCATGCGTGCGAGCTCGGCGCGTTTGGTGAGCACGGCATCGACGACTTTGCGGAAATACTCCTCGCTGGTAACCGTAATGATCTTGGCGAGCGCTTGGCCTAGCGTACCCTCCCGGTTCTTCGCGGCGCGGCCGATAGTGGCGTCGAAGGCGCGCCGCCGCAGGTCTGTCGCTCCGCGCTCGTCGAGTACGGCGAAATGCGGGGTGGCCTGCGACTCGAGCGGAAAGCGCTGGAGGAGACGCTCGCAGAAGCCGTGGATGGTGTGGATCTTGAGGCCGCCTCTGGCTTCGAGGGCGCGGGCGAACAGGCGCCTTGCCGTGCGCAGGTCCGCTGCCTCAGGCGCCCGCCCCATGAGCGCGGAAAGCTCCTCGCGCAGATCCTCGTTGGGGATCGTCGCCCAGCCGGCAAGCTCCTTGAGCAGGCGGTTCTGCATCTCGGCTGCGGCCGTCTTGGTGTAGGTGAGGCAGAGAATCGCTTCAGGCCGTGAGCCCGCGAGCAGAAGCCGCAAGCTCCGCTTGACCAGCACCTCGGTCTTGCCGGTGCCGGCATTGGCCGACACCCAGGCCGATGCGGACGGATCTGACGCAAGCGACTGATTCTTGTCGGCTTCATGCGGAAGCGGCGCGCCGATGCTCATCGCCAGTCCTCCTCGGCCTCTTGCGTGAGCCATTCCTGGATGCGGGCGAGCTGTTCGTAGTCGTCATAGTCGTAAAGGCGTTTGAACGCCTGACCAGGCCGGCGCTTCACCTCATAGGGCATGTCGGGCCGGTCGAAGCGCTGCACGAGCCTCATGAGGTCGGCAAGCGCCTTGCTTGCAAGCGAGGCTGCTGCCGATTTTCCTGCCGCGCTTTCCTCGCCGCCGTCGTGACGCCCCGAGGCGTGGATGTAACGGAGGTCCGCGATCCTGCGCTCGCCAAGGTCCGCAAAGCCGCCACCCTCGGCGATCGCCGCCTCAAGAGGAAGCTGCGGCGCGAACAGTTCCTCGACATGTTTTGGGATCGGCGGCCTGCCGGTCTTGTAGTCGTAGATCGTTACGCTGCCGTCCTTGCCGACATCGATGCGGTCGGCACGCGCCGTCAGGCGGAAACCCGAACCGATCGCAAGGTCGAGGGCGCCAGCGACCTCGGTGAGGGTGGTTGCGGCGCCTGCCCTGCGCGCAGGCTCGGTCGCCGCGAACCAGCGCGCAAAGTGTTGGAAGCTCGGGCGCCAAAAGGCTTCCACCAGCGGCGAGCCGCCGAGATCGGCGAAGGAGCGGTCGGCAATCTCGACCAGCGCGGCGCAGATGTCGGCGGGGAGGCTCGTGGGATGAGCGCGCGCAAACTCGTGCAGGGCGTTATGCACGATCTGTCCACGCAAGGCCGCGTCCGGCTCGGCGCCGAGCGGTTTCAGCGTCTCGAGCCGCAGAATGTCCTTGGCGAAGATCTCGTAAGGATTTGCGATCCAGCGCTCGATGCGGGTGACGCTCAGTTTGCGCGGCCGCGCCTCGACCGGCGGGCAGGGCTTGGGAGCCTTGACGGGCTCAAAGCTGCTTACCTTGTCGCGCTCCCGCGCCCATTCGACCCAAGGCTGCTCGGGCTCGATCCTGGGCTCAAGCCCCGAGGCCTTGACCAGCGCCAGGAGGCGCTGCAGCCAGCGCGAGGGAACGGTAGGCACGCCATCCACTTTGAGCGCGCGGGTGAGGTAGACCGTGCCGGCGCCAAGCGCCTGCGCGAAGTCATGAGCGCCAAGCCCGTTGCGCCGCTCAGGCGGCGAAAGTCCAAGCTTTTCGCGCATGGGCCGGCTGAGCCAGGGACCGGCCTCTTGCGGCCGCGGCCACACACCCTCGTTGAGGCTGCCGAGGATCACCACGTCGGGCTGCTGCAGCCGCGCCTCGAGCGGGCCCCAGATGAAGAGCCGTGGATGAAGCGAGGCGGCCGGACGCACCACCTCGCCGGCCAGGAGGGTCCGATAGAAGGGGGGGTAGTCGGCAGCTTCCATGGCGAGGCCGCTGCCGGCGTCGATCAGCTCGGCGAGCAGCACCGTCAAGGCTTCGCCGGCATCGCCTTGCCACAGGCCTGACGATGCGCCGTTCACGTCGCGCGCCAAGGCTTCAGCGGCCTCCGCATGGGCGTCGGCGAGGCGCGCCGCCTTATGTTCGGAGGCGTCTGCGAACAGCGCCGCAAGCGGGGCGAAGGCAGCTTCGAGGTCCGCGACCAGCTTGAGCGCTATTCCCTGCTCGCGCTCGGAGATCGAGGAGCGGCGGCGCTTGCCGTCGGCACGTGCGACCTCGAGCGCAGCCCGCGCCCCGGCGAGGCCCTGTCCCACATAGACATCGCGAAAGGCGCCGCGCTCGAGCGCCCGCGCCGCGGCCCTTGCCTCCGCGGGCCGCCGTCCGATGAGTGCCAGCGGATGCTTGAGCAAGGCCATGAGCTCGGGCGGCGCGAAATTT
>JAENXG010000313.1 GCA_016649675.1 Methyloceanibacter sp. | reverse complement strand
CAGTTCGGCAGCCCTACGTCATGCATATGGCTGTGGTCGCGGTGGGTCGTGACGGTTCCCTCGTGGGTCGTCCAAAACCATGGCGTCGTATGCATCCGTTCGTCCATATCCTTTTCCTGGATGTCGATATGGCGGTCGATGTGAATGATGCCGACATTGCCGTCAATATGCGGCGCGATCCCGCGCACATTGGGAAAGCCCAAGCTGTGGTCGCCGCCGCAAATGATCGGGAAGACGCCTGACGTGTAGATGTGCGAGACCGCCTTCGTCACCTGATCGAAGGTCTTTTCGATATTGCCGGGGATCACGAAGATGTCGCCGGCGTCGCAGAAGTCGAGCTCCTCGTAGATGTCAACGCCGCCGTCAAACCAGTATCCGTCATAGAGGGCTGATATGCGTCGGACGGCTTGAGGGCCGAAACGCGTTCCCGGTCGGTAGGTCGTGGCTGAATCGAATGGAGCGCCGACAAAGGCTGCTTCATAGTCGCCGATCTTGCGGATGTCTTCGCAGTAGGGCGCCTTCATGAAGGTATTGATGCCGGCGAAGGCCGGCTGATGGCCGCGGCTGAATAGCGAGATTTTGCGGTCTATCACAGAGTCGGCGGCTTCAAGCCCGAGCTCCAGCGACCTTCGAACATCCTCGGCCTGCTTGTTCTGCGAGATGCGCGCCAGCGCTGCCATCGTCCTGGCGCCATCAGTGTCCTCGCGCTTTACGCCGTGTGAATGTCCGTGGGGATGGGAATGACCGTGATCATGTTCTTCTTCTTCGCCTTTTTTTCTTCCGGCCATGTCGATGCCCTCGCGATTGCCTCTGCGCGATATTGCTCGGGGCAAAGGCGGCAAAACAGACCGAAATTCTCAATTGAGAGCATTGATTCAATTAATGATGTACCGGGCGGAGCGCAGCCAAATCGCGCGGGCGCTTAATGGAATTTCACGCTTCAATTCGCCCCACTAAGGACACCGATCTGGGCGAGGAGCATTTGGCGCGCAAGATTGCAGGGCGCGCGCTGGTTGGTGATGACGAAGACAGGCGTGCAGGGTTGTTCAGCGCGCCGAAGCAGTGGCCAAAGCCGGCCGGCCTCGACGTCGGGCGCGGCAAATGCCTCGGGAAGGAAACAGATTCCGATGCCCAAAATCGTTAGCCGCTTGGCTTCGTCGAGATGCTCCGATAGGCCCGCGACCTGAAGGCCGAGACCATGACGCGTCCGATAGGCGGTCAACACGCCCGGCTCGTCGGCGCCGGTGAGGACGAAGGCCTGTCCGGAAAGCGCCGACGGATCATCGAAAGTCTTGCCGTAAAGCGCGTGCGACGGTCCGCAATAGGTTCCATGGACCTCATCGAAGAGGAAGTCGTAATTGAGATCGGAGCGCAGCGTCTCCGCCGACGCGACGCCAATATCGATATCGTCCCGCAGCAGGGCCGGTGCGACCGAGTCCCAGGTCGTAATGTCGATCAGGATTTCGACTTTGGGATGTAGCTCGTGGAACCTCGCGATCGCCGCGTCGAAGCGCTCACACACCAAGCTCGAGATCACTTGGATCGAGATCCTGCCTCGCACCTCCTCGGTGAGATTGCCGAGCCTCTTTGGAACATTACGGACCAGAGAGTTGAGAGACCGGCAGGTCTCCGCGACCAGCATGCCTTCGTCGGTCAGTTCGAAGCCACGCGGTCCTCGCCGGCACAGCGTCACGCCCAGCTCGGCCTCGAGTCGCTTGAGCGCGAGACTGAGTGCCGGCTGCTTGCGCCGCAGCGCACGTCCCGCGCGACTGACCCCGCCGGCCTCGGCGATCTCGTGAAACGTCTTCAGGAGGTTCCAATCAACGTTGCGGGAAAAATTAGGGGCGGAGGGGAGCATAACTGGGCACCTCTGATTGCCGGTCTGGCGCGCCGGGTGGTGGACTGATGTTCAATTCAACTACGACTTGGAGCGCTTCGCAAAGACACAATAATCACGACCTTTGCTCTTCGCGAGCGGGCGGAGGGCAGGCACGCGGGAGCCCGGAGCGGCCATATCCCTCGGTCACCGGTGCGGATGCCGCATGATCTCAGCCCTCTTCGGACTGGCGAGCGCTTTGGGCCTTGGCGCGGCCGACTTCATGGGACGGTTCAGTTCGCGTGCCCTCGGGGCTCCCTTGACGTATGGCGTAGTGCTGTTGCTCGGGGCGGTCGGAACAACCATCTGGTTGCTCGCGAGTGGCGCGGTTCTCGTCTGGTCGCCCCTCGGCTGCACGATCGCGGTGGCCCACGGGATCAGCGTGTCGGTGATGTGCATCCTGCTTTACACGGGCTTGGCGCGAGGCCCGATCGCCGTCGTCGCGCCCATCGTCGCGGCCCATCCGGCCCTGGTGCTGGCGGTGAACGTGCTGATGGGCGTGCGACCGAGCCCAGTGCAGTGGGCGGCGATGGTCACGGTCTTAGCCGGAGGCATTCTGATCGCGCGCAGCGCTAAAGCCGAGCCGGACTATGCGAAAGCCGGAAGCAATCGAACGACCGTGCTCATAGCGTTCGGGGCATGTCTCGCTTACGTCGCCCTCGTTCTCACCGGTCAAGCTGCCACACCCCTGATCGGCGAGTTTGAGACCATGTGGATCGGCCGCTGGGCCGGCCTCGTGTTCATTGCGTTCATACTTCTGCTGCAGCAGGCGCGGTTGACGGTACCGTCTGAGTGGTTGCCTTTTATCGGCCTGCAAGGCGGCCTCGATGCGTTGGGGTATTTCGCGTTCCTGGCGGGTGCCAACTCAGCCGCTCCGCAAATTACCATGGTCGTAGCGTCCGCCTTCAGCGTAGTGACGGTCTTACTGGCAAGGCTGATCATCCATGAGCCCGTGAGCAAGATGCAGTGGGCGGCGATCGGTCTCATCGCTGCCGGCACGGCGGTTCTGAGCGGAACCTGAGACTTCAGCCCCATACGCGGCCAGGCCGCGGCGTATCGATCTGATAGTCACTGGCGTGTCTTTCAAAGAACTCGTTGCCGAAGCGACGCGCCGCCTTGATGGGGTCGTTGGGATCGCGCAGGACATCGCCCCGGGCATTGCCATAGCCGTGCACAATGCCAACGAAGGTGGAGCGCGTGTACCGGGAGAATTCCTGGATCTGGCAAATGACCGCGCCGGAGACCATTGGGAAGGTTTCCTCCGAGCTCAGGACGAGGCCGATGCGCTTTCCCTTCATTCCTTCGATGACCTGTTGGGAGTTGGGATAAGAGGCGGCGTAGTAGCAGAATGTGCGATCGAAAAAGGCCTTGAGCTGCGCCGACGTGCCGTACCAGTAAAT
>JAENXG010000544.1 GCA_016649675.1 Methyloceanibacter sp. | reverse complement strand
GGGCAAGAAGACTGACATCGAGGCCCGCATCGCTCAGATCAAGCAGCAGATCGAGGACACGACCTCTGACTACGACAAGGAGAAGCTGCAGGAGCGGCTGGCCAAGCTCGCCGGCGGGGTGGCCGTGATCAAGGTCGGGGGTTCAAGTGAAATCGAGGTGAAGGAGAGGAAAGACCGCGTCGACGATGCGCTGAACGCAACCCGGGCTGCGGTCGAGGAGGGCATCGTGCCTGGCGGCGGCGTGGCGCTGCTGTGGGCGGCGAAGTCGCTGAAGGTCAAAGGCGACAATGAGGACCAGGAAGCCGGCATCAACATCATCCGCCGGGCGCTCCAGGCGCCGATCCGCCAGATCGCCGAGAATGCTGGCGTCGAAGGTTCGATCGTAGTCGGCAAGGTGACCGACCAGAAGTCGCCCTCCTTCGGTTATGATGCCCAAACCGGCGAATATGGCGACCTAATCACGAAGGGCATCATCGACCCGGCCAAGGTCGTGAGGGTCGCTTTACAGGACGCGAGTTCCGTCGCTGGCCTCCTGATCACAACGGAAGCGATGGTTGCCGAAAGGCCCAAGAAGGAGTCTGGCTCTCCGGCCATGCCGGGCGGCGGTATGGGCGGCATGGGTGGGATGGATTACTAAGTTCTGGCAAGGAGGCTATGAGCCCTGAATGCGCCCTGAGGATAGAACCCATGAAAGCGGAAGACGCGGGGCAGCGCTGCCAACGCTCGCGGCCGGTCGAACTGTAATCACGCCATCACACCATCACACCTTGATATCGTCTGGCTCCCGTAGTGAGCACCACGACGGCATGAGACCACGTTAAGTTACCCTCCAAGGTAACCCGCCGTCTTGGGCATGAAGACAGCTAGCAGGGTGCCCTCACCGCCAATGAGAACGTCAGGACCTTCAATAAGAAGCGGATGATCCGGCGCAGCAACGATCACATACGAGCTGGGTAGTTCGTCACCCAACTCTCGCTCAATTGTACGTCTCCGAAGAGAGATCGGCGCCACTACAAACCCTAGGCATTACTCTGCGACAGTCTGACGGTATCACTTTTTGAGTTTAACACGGGCCCCTTCGAAGAAAGTTCACCGGTGAACTTTGGCGCGATCAAGAAACGAGGCCCTTGCTCGTGACGCGATGTCTCAAGCAGCAGAGCCGGACGAATCGTGCGCGCTGAAATTCAACACTCTTTCGGTCAGCTCATACCCTGCCGGTAGATGCGAGGGAACGTGGTGCGCTCGACGTCCCAATAAAAACGCAAATTGCGCCCGACTTGTCGGATGCTAGAGCAGGCTGCAAGGCCATTAGCTATAATGTGCTCGGCTTGGAGAGCACTTCTGGCCGCTTAGGTCTTTGTGCATCTGCCGGAAGTTTTGTGAAGTCAGCTGTTATGGTGCAAAGCCGCCTCTCGACGAATGAGCACATGTCGGAACATTCCGTAATCGCCTGGGACCTGGAGACCGTACCTGATCTGCAGGCGGTTGCCCGTATGATCGACATGGAAGGGGAAGCGGACGAGAAAGTTCGGGCTGCCCTCGGATCAGGCTTTCCCAAGCATCCCCTCCATAAGATCGTGTGTATCGGCGCCTTGGTAGCCAGCCGCCAACCTGAGGGCTGGCAGGTCGACGCGCTCGGCGCTCCGCATATCGG
>JAENXG010000341.1 GCA_016649675.1 Methyloceanibacter sp. | reverse complement strand
GTAGCGGTGATGAAGTCCGCCCAGGATGGCGCGTGAACTGATCACACCGGTTCGCTGAACCGGGCGAGAAACCGGCGCATCCTTGTTCAAGGATCGATGCGTTCTGACGCAATTGTAATAGTCGGCGTAGGATTTCAGGACCCGACGCAAATGCATCTCGCCCAAGACAATGATGTGGTCCACACATTCACGCCGGATCGATCCGATCAGCCGTTCCACGAAGCCATTCTGCCAGGGCGAGGCTGGTGCGGTAGGTTTGTCCCGGATGCCCATGGCGCGCAATCGGCGCGTGACGACGCTGCCATAGATCCGGTCGCGATCGCGGATGAGGTAGTGCGGAGCCTCATCCCAAGGAAATGTGTCAACGCCGGAGAGATCATGCATCGGCTCGCCGGAGAGAAGATGCATCAATGATGACGGCAAGAAGGCCTCGAACTGGGGGCTTTTTCGTCAGGCATCAGGCTTGGGTGAGGTTATCCGGCGGCGCGTCTGAACTGGCCCGGCGTGAGCGGCGCTTGCTTTGATTGAGCCTGTAGCTGTCGCCGTTCATTTCCAGAATATGGACGTGGTGGGTAAGCCGGTCTAGCAGCGCACCGGTGAGCCGCTCGGAACTAAACACGCTGGTCCATTCATCGAACGGCAGGTTCGAGGTGACGATGGTTGAGCCGCGTTCATATCGTTGGCTGAACACCTCGAACAACAGTTCGGCGCCGGTCTGTGAGAGTGGCACATAGCCAAGCTCGTCGATGATCAGCAGCTTGTATCCGGCGATCTGCCGCTGCAGGCGGAGCAACCGCTTCTCGTCGCGAGCCTCCAGCAGTTCATGAACGAGAGCCGCCGCGGTATAGAAGCCAACCGACAGCCCCTTCTGGCAGGCCGCGAGACCGAGCCCGAGGCCGATGTGGGTCTTGCCGGTGCCGCTGTTGCCGACCGCGATGATATTCTCTCGGCGGGTCACATACTCCGAGCGGGCGAGCTCCAGCACGAGGGTCTTGTTGAGTGACGCAATGGCGGCGAAGTCGAAGCTGTCCAGGCTCTTCACGGACGGGAACCGCGCCTCCTTGATCCGACGCTCGATCATCCGCCGTTCGCGGTCGATCAGCTCCAGTTCGGCCAAGCGCAGCAGAAAGCGGATGTGATCGAGACCCTCGGTGGCGCACTGCCGGGCGATCTTATCGTATTCGCGCAAGAACGTCGGCAGCTTGAGCGCCTTCAGGTGATGAGCGAGCAGAAGTTGTGGCGTATCGGTCATGATGACGCCCCCGTCAGCAGGCCCAGATACGTCTTGGATGACGTCATCGTCACATGGGCCTTCGGCAGATACGGATAGATCGTCATGTCGAGGCGCGGCGGTCGCCGTTCGATGCGGCACAGCACCAGGTGCTTCACTGCATCGAAGCCGATTGCTCCACGCGCGATGGCGTCGCGCACCGCGGCAGCAACCTCATCGGCGCGGAATACCTCCATCAGCCGCAGAACCTGCACGAACTCGCGCTTGCCCTGCTTACCCATCCGGGCTTCCATAAGACGCCGCAGCGTGGCGAACTCCTCCGGCAGCCGCCAGCCGGCCAATGGCGCAGCCTGGTCTAGCGCGTTGACCTTCTGCTCGATCAGGGCCAGGTAATGCAGCGGATTAAACACGAAGTCTTCCCGCTCGTAGGAGCGCGGATGACGTGCGATCACCTCCGCGCCGCACGAGATCATCACGTCATGGACATAACCGCGCACAATTACATCGCGGTGACCGTAGGTCGTCGGCACCGAGTAGTCATTGAGGCGGTAGCGCACCAGCGACAGCGAGGAGACAGTCGTGGCCACCTTCTCGCAAGCATCGTAAGGCGCAGGCAGCGGCATTTGAAAGGCGGTAAGATCACGCTCCAGCCGCTCGCCGATCGTCCCATCACGGCCGCGCAAACAGTCAGCCATTCGACGGCGGCAGCATTCCAGCAGATAGGCATTCAACGCCTCGAAGCTCTCGAACACCGGAACTGGTACGAGGAAGTTGCGTCGCGCATAGCCGACCAGCCCTTCGACCTTGCCCTTGTCGTTGCCTTTGCCAGGCCGGCCGAACCGGTCCTCGAAAAGATAGTGCGATTGCAGTTCGGTGAACACGCGCGTGCGTTGCCGCTTGCCATCACCGAGGATGCGGGCCACCGCGATCTTGGTGTTGTCATACAGGATCGACTGTGGAACCCCGCCGAAGAATGCGAACGCCCGAACATGGCCATCGCAGAAGGCTTCCGTCGTCTCTGCCGGATAGCCGACCACGAAGCAGGCGTCCGAGTGCGGCAAGTCAAAAGCGAAGAAGTGGATCTTGCGCTCTACGCCCCCGATGATGCCGATGGCCTCACCAAAGTCGGCCTGAGCATGCCCCGGCGGATGCACCAGAGGCACGAACATCTCTTGCGTTTGCTGACGCCAGCCGGCCACATAATCCTTTACAATCGTGATGCCACCCGTGAACCCATACTCACCGCGGAGCCGCTCAAAGACCCGCTTCGCCGTATGCTGCTGCTTCTTCGGTCGCGACTTGTCGTCCCGAAGAATGTTGTCGATCACTGGAATAAATGGATCAAGCTTTGGCTTCGCCGGCGCCTTCTTGCGCACATAACCCGGCGGCACCGAGAACCTTACCATCTTGGCTACCGTCCGAGGGTCAAGCCCGAACCGTCGTGCCGCCGCCCGTTCGCTCAATCCCTCGATCTGAACCGCATAGCGAACCCGCCCATATAGTTCCACGCCCTTCATCCCCCGCCCTCTGCCAATCCGATGCAAAGGGCTATCTGCTGCCGGATTATTACTCCGGCGCAACCGGCATACCCGGCCGCTTCAGTGAGGGATTATTGCTCCGGCGTTTAGAAATGGGCTGGCATCGTACCGCGCGGCGGCAGTTTCTCTCTCGAGTTTCGAGCATAATTGCGCGCCTGAGCCGTCACCGGTCGTGTTAATCTACATTTTACAGGCGGGGGCTGCTTAG
>JAENXG010000056.1 GCA_016649675.1 Methyloceanibacter sp. | reverse complement strand
CGCTTGATGTAGTCCGTCTCGTTGTCGCGCGGCAGCTTGAACACGACCACGTCGCCACGGTCGGGCTCTTTGGCCCAGATCCGGCCAGAGAACAGGTTGAACCCGAATGGGATGGAGTACTTGCTGTAGCCGTAGCTATATTTCGACACGAAGAGATAGTCCCCGACGAGGAGCGTCGGGATCATCGAGCCTGAGGGGATGTTGAAGGGTTGGAACAGGAAAATCCGCACGATCAGCGCGAGGATCAGCGCGTGGATGATGACGCGGACTGTGTCCTTTACACTGCTTCTTGCTTCCGTGTTCTCGGCCTCGACGCTCATCTCGGAAGCTCTCCTCGGTTCTTAGCTTGGATTCGATCCGCTATGGGACTGGCGCCCCTATAGCCTCTCCCTTTGAATGAGGCAAACCGGTCAATCGCGCAGCGAGACCTTTATGGCGGAGATGATGACGATCGCCTGGGCGGTCGGAAAATCATCGGTAATTGAGAGGTCGATGCGCACCTCATGGCCATCGGGCGTGAGAAGCTGAAGCGCCCTCGCTGCCCCTCCGGTGAGCTGCAAGGTGGGACGGCCGCTCGGCAGATTGACCACCCCCATGTCGCGCCAGGATACGCCCTGGCGGAAGCCCGTGCCGAGAGCCTTGGCGCAAGCCTCCTTGGCGGCGAAGCGCTTGGCGTAGGAGGCGACGCGGCCCGCCCGGCCGTCGGATTTCAGCCGCTCCGTCTCGGTGAAGACGCGGCAGAGGAAGCGCTCGCCATAGCGATCGAGCGCAAGCTCGATCCGTCTGATGTCGATCATGTCGTTGCCGAGCCCGATGATCATCACGTGCCGCCGCCGACTCGAATTTCCGTGTCGCTATGCCGCAGGGTCTGTCGTCCCTTATCCATCGCGGCACGCATTCGCCGCACGCTCTCGGCGAGACCGACAAAGATCGCCTCGCCCACGAGGAAATGACCGATGTTTAGCTCGACGAGCTCCGGCAGCGCGGCAATGGTTTCCGCCGTCGCGTAGTTGAGGCCATGCCCGGCATGCACTTCGAGGCCGAGCTCGTGCGCGGCCCGTGCACCGTCACAAATAAGCCGCCACTCGGCCTCGGCATCGCGCGCGCGTCCTTCGGCAAGCGCATCGCACCAGGCGCCGACGTGAATCTCGATGGCCGGCGCCCGAAGACGCGCCGCCGTTTCGATCTGGCAAAGCTCGGCAGCAATGAACAGGGATACGTGAATGCCTGCATCGACAAGCTGCGAGACCACGGGCGCCAGCAGATTGTGCTGGCCGAGGATGTCGAGCCCGCCCTCGGTGGTGCGCTCGGTGCGCTTCTCTGGAACGAGACAAGCGGCGTGCGGCATCGCCTTCAGGGCGATTGCCAGCATCTCCGGTGTGGCCGCCATCTCGAGATTGAGCGGCGCAAGCTCAGCGGCGATGAGCCGCGCGATGTCGTCGTCGGTGATGTGGCGGCGATCCTCGCGCAAATGCGCGGTGATGTTGTTGGCTCCGGCTTCGACCGCGAGCGTGGCGGCACGCAAGGGATCGGGGTGGCGCCCTCCCCGCGCATTGCGGAGCGTCGCCACGTGATCGATGTTGATGCCGAGGCGGATCGGGGGCGCGCCCGGGCCTTGGCGCGCGCGCGGCGAAGGGACGGCCGTCATGGGGCGCCGAGGGCTTCCCGCCCGGACCGGAGCTCAATCTCGCGGCGGCGACGGCGCTGATAGGCCTCGACCATCGGCTTGACGAGGACATAGCTCAGCGCAGCAAGAGCGAGCCCGACCGGGATGCAGCCGAGCGTCATCGGCTTCAGGATCGGCCACAACTTCGCCAGGGAGGATTGGAAAATGCCGTTGGAGAGATCGATGCGATGCTTCTGGACATGGCCCCCGAGCATCAAATTGCCGGCCTCGTAGGTCAGATACCACAACAGCGGATAGGTCAGCGGGTTGCCGAGAAAGGTTCCGAGAACGGCAGATACGATGCTGCCGCCGATCAGCCAGGCGATCAACGCCGCCATCATCATGTGGGTGCCGAGAAAGGGCGTGGCCGCCGAGAAGGCGCCGACCGCGAAGCCGAGCGCGACGGCGTGAGGCGAATCGCTCAAGCGGCGAAGGCGATAGACGACGTAGCGGCTCGAGCGGCCCCAGCTGCGGCGCGGCCACAGATGCACCCGCATTCGCCCCGGAAAGCTCTCCGCCACGCGGCGCCTGAACAGCATCACCACCTCGAGAACCGAACGCCAACCCAATAGCCAGACGACGTGGCCCTTTGGCGACGAACGTCAGAACATATGTAGGTTAGGTTCCTTAAGACAACCAGCGTCCTAACCGCTCGCCCGCGCGGCCCTGCTCACGACGTCCTTGGCCCTGAGCCCCACCAGGATGTCGTTCAGGTGCTTCAGGTCCCACACTTCGAGGTCGATGAGCATCTCGGTGTAGTCCGGCACCCGGTTGGTCATCTTGACATTGTCGATATTGCCGTCGGCCTCGCCGATCACGGCCGCAATCTGGGCGAGGCTCCCCGGCTCGTTGAGCACGGTCACCGCGATCTTGGCCGGGAAGCGCTGCGGGTTGTCCTCGCCGATGTCCCAGGTCACATCGATCCAGCGCTCGGGCTCCTCGTCGAAGGCTTTCAGCGCCTCGGCGTGGATCGGATAGATGGTGATGCCTTGGCCCGGCGAAAGGATGCCGACGATCCGGTCGCCGGGAACGGCCCCGCCATCGGCGAAGCTCACCGGCAAATCGCCGCGCAACCCCCTGATCGGGATGCCGCTCGGTCCGTCCTGGCGGGGGAGTGCACTCGATCCCGGCCAGCGGAATTTGAGGCCCATCACCTTGCCGAGCCCGAACCAGCCTTCTTCGGTGCGCTTGACCTTGCGCCGCCGCTTGGGAGGCTCGGCAGGAGTCTCCTCGGGAAAGACCGCGCGAACCACATCGGCCGAGGCAAGCTCGCCCCGCCCCACCGCCGCCATCACATCCTCGGCGGTCTTCTGCGAGAGACGGCCAAGCGCGAGCGCGATGCCTTCCTCGCTGAAGGTCTTCTCCCGGCGCTGAAAGGCGCGCACCAGGATCTCGCGCCCGAGCTTGCCGTACTGGGCGCGCACGGCGTCGCGGGTCGCGCGCCTTATGGCCGAGCGCGCCTTGCCGGTGACGGCAATGCTTTGCCAGGCCGACGGCGGCAGCTGGGCCTTCGAGCAGACGATCTCGACCTCATCACCGTTCCTGAGCTCAGTCACGAGCGGCATCGGGCGGCCGTTGATCTTGGCCCCGACGCAGGTATTGCCGACATCGGTGTGCACTGCATAGGCGAAGTCGATGGGGTTCGCCCCGCGCGGCAACGCGATCAGCCGTCCCTTGGGTGTGAAGCAGAACACCTGGTCCTGGAACAGCTCGAGCTTGGTGTGCTCGAGGAACTCCTCGGGATTGTCGCCGTCGAGCAGCATGCCGACCAGATGGCGGAGCCACCGATAGGCGTTACTGTCTTGCGAGGGCACCATCCCCTTGGGCGCGTGCGAGCCGTTGGCGTCCTTGTAGAGGGCATGCGCCGCCACGCCATATTCGGCCACCGAATGCATCCGCTCGGTGCGAATCTGCAGCTCGACGCGCTGATGGCGCGGCCCGACGATCGTGGTGTGGATCGACTGGTAGTCGTTCTGCTTGGGGTTCGAGATGTAGTCCTTGAAGCGGCCGGGCACGACGTGCCAGGTGGTGTGCACGACGGAGAGTGCGCGGTAGCAATCCTCGACCTGCGGCACGACGATGCGGAAAGCATAGATGTCGGACAACTGCTCGAGCGAGATCTGCTTGCGCTCCATCTTGCTCCAGATGGCGTAAGGCGTCTTCTCCCGCCCAGCCACGATGCTGGCCACCTCGGCTTCCTCGAGCTTGGTGGTCAGCGCGACCTCGATCTCGTTGATCAGGCCCTGGTTGCGCTCGCGCAAGATCTTGAGACGCTCGACCACGGCGGAGTGGGCTTCGGGGTTCAGCCAGGCGAAAGCATGGTCCTCGAGCTCCTCGCGCAGCCATTGCATGCCCATGCGGCCGGCAAGGGGCGCGTAGATGTCCATGGTCTCCTCGGCGATGATCTTGCGCTTCGCCGGCTTCATATGCTCGAGCGTCCGCATGTTGTGCAGGCGGTCGGCGAGCTTGACGAGGAGCACGCGGATATCGCTCGAAATGGCGAGCAGCAGCTTGCGGAAGTTCTCGGCCTGCTCGGCCTTCTTGGTGACGAGGTCGAGTTTCTTGATCTTGGTGAGGCCGTCGACGAGCGTTCCAATCTCGCGGCCGAACAGAGCGTCGATCTCGCCGCGGGTGGTGTCGGTATCCTCGATCGTGTCGTGCAGCAGCGCGGTGGCGATGGTCGCGTCGTCGAGCCGCATTTCGGCAAGGATGGCGGCGACCTCGAGGGGGTGGGAGAAAAAGGGAGCTCCGGAGGCCCGCTTCTGATTGCCGTGCGCCTTCATGGCGTAGACATAGGCGCGGTTGAGCAGCGCCTCGTCGGCATTGGGCTGGTAGCTCAGCACGCGCTCGACCAGCTCGTATTGGCGGGTCATGGCGCGGGCCTTCTCTGGTCAGCCGGCAGCAAGCGCCGCAGGCTCAGCGCGTGCGAAAATTCATCCCGGCTTTCGCCGGGATGACGAAGAAGGCAGGCAAAGCGATAGCCCCGGCTCGGCTCAGAGCAAGTCAGATCAGCGCGAGCGCGGTCCCGCATTGGAGCCATCCGAAGGTGCCTGGCTCGCCATCCTGCGCAACAGCTCCTCCTCGGTCATCTTGTCGACCGAGCTGTCGCTCGACTGATCGTCCTGGCCGAGGATGGGCATCCTGGTGTCGCTTGAGAGCATGGGCACGGCTTCCGCCTCGGGCTCGTCCACCTCGACATATTTCTGCATCGAGTGGATGAAGTCTTCCCTAAGGTCGTCGGCGGCGATTTTCTTATCGGCGATCTCGCGGAGCGCCACCACGGGATTCTTGTCGTTGTCGCGTTGCACGGCGATCTGGGCGCCGGCGGAAATGGTGCGGGCGCGGTGGCTGGCCAGGAGCACGAGCTCGAAGCGGTTGGGAATCTTGTCGACGCAGTCCTCGACGGTGACGCGAGCCATCAGGGGATCCTTGTTCAGTTTGGGCTGATTTGGCCTCTATTTAGGCAGTTCGTTCCACTCTGGCAAGCCGAAGCGACAGTTATAGCTTCCTGATGACCTGGCCCTCCCCCCGGCGCGATGCCTCGTGCCATAGCACGCGCGCGCTTCGCCGGAGCACTGGGTGACGCCAATCCGGAGCGACGTCGAGGAGTGGCTTGAGCACGAAGGGCCGTTCATGGGCGAGCGGATGAGGCAGGACGAGAGGCCGCGCACCGGCGTGCCTAAAATCTGGGCGGCGCCCCCGCCAATGCCTGACAAGGCCACCATAATCGATAATATCGATATCGAGGGTACGCGGCCCCCAGGGTCTGCCGCCCCTCCGTCCCGACGCACGCTCGACCCCCTTCAGCACCTTGAGCAGCGCTTCCGGAGGGAGGCTCGTGTCGAGCAGGGCCACGGCATTGACGTAAGCCGGCTGGCGGGCGCGACCGACCGCCGCAGTCTCATAGAGCGGCGAGACAGCTCTGACGGCAATATTAGCGCGTTCGATTTCGCGCAGAGCGCGCTCGATTGTGCGGGCGGGTGTTCCCCACGGGCCGGGACAATTTGCACCAAGACCTACCAGTATCTTGCCACGCGCCAGCAATTGCGGAGTCACCCTGTCACACCTATGTTGTTGAAGCAGCCCTCTAGTCGATGTTTCCGAGAGGCTGCTCTCTCACTCCGCCCATATTGCTGTCATAGGGACTCTAATGGATTTCTATCCAACCGAGCGCATCGCTCTCTTCATTGACGGTGCCAATCTCTACGCCGCCGCCAAATCGTTATCCTTCGACATCGACTACAAACGGCTGCTCGCGCTGTTCCGCGGCAAAGGGCAACTGGTAAGGGCCCTCTATTACACCGCGCTTGCCGAGGAGCAGGAATACTCCTCGATCAGGCCGCTGATCGATTGGCTCGACTATAACGGCTACACCATGGTGACCAAGCCGACCAAGGAGTTCATCGACGCGGCCGGGCGGCGCAAGATTAAGGGCAACATGGACATCGAGCTTGCCGTCGACGCCATGGAGCTGTCCGAGTATCTCGACCATATCGTGCTCTTCTCCGGCGACGGCGACTTCCGCTCGCTGGTCGAGGCGCTGCAGCACAAAGGCAAGCGCGTCAGCGTGGTCTCCACGTTGACCACCAACCCGCCGATGGTCGCCGACGAGCTTCGCCGCCAAGCCGACCAGTTCATCGATCTTGCGCATCTCCAGGACGAGATCGGCCGCGACCCTGCCGAGCGGGCGCAGCGCGAGCAGCGGCGGCGCCCTGAGCCGGGACCACTCGACGAGTTCGAGACCGAGGATCTGATCGAGACCTGAACCCTGCCCCCTCGCAAACTGTTACAGTGCTGAAGGAGGCGAGAGCGATGCAGGTCGGCTTCATCGGACTTGGTCATATGGGCAGCGCCATGGCGGCCAATCTGTTGGCGGCCGGCCACGCGCTCACCGTCTATAACCGCACGACCGCCAAGGCCGAGCCGCTTCTTGGCCACGGCGCCCAACTTGCCAAGACGCCCGGCGAGGCCGCACGCGGCGCGGTGGTGATCACCATGCTTGCCGACGATCGTGCCGTCGAGCACGCCGTGTTTGGGCCCGATGGCGTACTCGCCGCTCTTGCTCCCGGTGCGATCCACATCTCCATGAGCACGATCAGCGTGGCGCTCGCCGAGCGGCTCGAAGCGGCACATCAGGAGAAACGCCAGGAGTTCGTCTCGGCGCCGGTATTCGGGCGCCCCGAGGCTGCTTCAGCCGCCAAGCTCTTCATCGTCGCCGCGGGCCGACCCGAGGCGATCGCAACCTGCCGGCCCTTGTTCGATGTGCTCGGTCAGCGCACGTTCCAGATCGGAGACGAGGCGCCGAAGGCCAATCTCGTGAAGCTCAGCGGCAATTTCCTCATTGCCTCGGTGATCGAGGCCTTGGGCGAGGCGTTCGCGCTAGTGAGCAAAGCCGGGATCGACCGCGCTCAATATCTCGACATTCTCATCAACACACTGTTCGGGGCGCCGGTCTATAAGACCTATGGCGCGCTCATTGCCGAAGAGCGCTATCAGCCGCCTGGCTTCAAGGCCAAGCTGGGCTACAAGGATGTGCGTCTTGCCTTAAGCGCGGCGCAGAGTCTTGAAGTGCCGATGCCGCTCGCGAGCCTCATCTCCGATCGCTTCCTCGCGCTCCTTGCCGCGCAGGGCGGCGATCTCGACTGGTCGGCGCTGGCGCTGATCGCCAAGCGCGACGCCGGCGGAGAGACGCCGCTCAGTCCCTCGGATTGAGAGGACGGGATGGCGCTCCCCGCCACAAGCACGTCAGCGCCGCCTGAGCCTTTCAAGGCCGAGCCTGCCAAAGACTGTCCCCTCTGTCCGCGCCTCGTCGCCTTTCGGCACGAGAATAGGGAAGCCCATCCGGACTGGTTCAACGGGGCGGTCCCCTCCTTCGGGCCCTACACGGCGCAGCTCCTCATCGTCGGGCTCGCGCCAGGCTTGAAGGGCGCCAACCGGACGGGACGCCCCTTCCTCGGCGACTTTGCCGGCGAGCTCCTCTATCGCACCCTGCTGAAGACAGGCTTGGCGCGCGGCCGCCATGACCTCGCCGCGCCCAACGATCTTGAGCTGGTGGACTGCATGATCACCAATGCCGTGCGCTGCGTGCCGCCGGCGAACAAGCCAAAGCCCGACGAGATCGCTCGGTGCCGGCAATTCCTGATCGGCCGCATAAGCGCGCTGCCCAACTTGCGCACGCTTCTGGCGATCGGCCGCATCGCCCATGACAGCATCTTGGATACGCTTCAGCTGAAGCGCGGCAGCTTTCCCTTCGCCCACGGCGCGCGGCACGAGCTTGTCTCCGGCCTCACGCTGTTCGACAGCTATCACTGCTCGCGGCAGAACACGAATACGGGGCGCCTCACCACACCTATGTTCGAGAGCGTTGTTGCCGAGGCGGTGGCAAGTTTGCACACCCCTCCGCAGGCGGGCTGAGCTGCCTTGCCGCCGCTCGGCAACTCGGGCATGCTTCGGCCGCGTTAGTTTTGCTCTCTCCGAGGAAAGTTCCCCATGCCGGGCTTAGAGATCTCGCCGGAAAAGGTCGGCTTCGTGATCGTCAAGGCGCGCGAAATTGCGGCCAAGGTCGCGGCCTGGGATGACGGCGCAGCTTCCGATCGCGACGCCGAGTCGATCCTTGAGGACTTCTCCGACGACGCCACCCAGGACGAGCTCAAGGGCTTCATCCGCGACCTCAACGAGGACGAGCAGGCGAGCCTCGTGGCCCTTGCTTGGATCGGCAGAGGGTCGTTCACTCCTGACGAACTCGAGGAGGCGCTGTCCACGGCGCGCGCCGAGCGCACCAACCGCACCGAGGACTATCTTCTCGGCATGCCTTTGCTTCCCGACTATCTCGAGGAAGGGCTCGACCGGCTCGGCTATTCGGTCGAGGACGCCGAGGACGAGTCGCTTTAAGCCTTATCGCTGTTGAAGCCAGAGCAGCACGTCGTTCGCGTGACGCGCGGGCTCATGGACGGGATAGAAGACCGTCTTGATGCTTCCGTCGCCGATGACAAGCGTGAGCCGCTTCAGATAGATCTCGCCGCCGGTTACGAAACTGGGCAACGCGAGCGCGGCCGTAAAGCGTCCTTCCGCGTCGCTCAGGATCGGAAAGGGCACGCGAAGACGCACCACCATCTCGCGTTGATAGGCGGTCGTCTGGCGGCTCAAGCCGAAGATCCTCGCGCCGCCCGCAGCAAAGGCAGACGACAGATCGCGAAAGCCTTCGAGCTCCGGCGTCGAGCCGTGCGCGCCGGGGATCAAGTCCCAATCGGGCGGATTGGCGTGGCCAGGGCGCCCGGTCCAAGGATAGACGGCGACGACACTTCGTCCGGGAAGGCCTGCGAGGCAGACCTCGCTGCCATCGGTGGCAGGCAGCACGAGAGACGGCAGTTTCAGGCTGGGCTTGAGGTGATCGGCACCGCCGTCATCCATTGGCCGAGGGAAGCTGCCGTGCTCGGTCACCCCGCGCCTCACCCCTTCTCGCGCATGAGCCGCCCCTTCTGGCGGTCCCAATCACGCTTTTTCTCGGTCTCGCGCTTGTCGTGCAGCTTCTTGCCCTTGCCGAGGCCAAGCTCCACCTTGGCGATGCCGCGCGCATTGAAATAGAGCTTCAGCGGCACGAGCGTCATGCCCTCTTTCTGGATGGCGCCGGCGAGACGGCCCACCTCGCGGCGGTGCAACAGCAGCTTCCGCCGCCGCGTGGGGTCATGGTGGGCGCGGCCGGATTGGGTATATTCCGCGATATGCGCGTTGATCAGATAAAGCTCGCCGCCCTCGCTCGAAGCATAGGCGTCTGCGATATTGGCCTTGCCGGTGCGGAGCGATTTCACCTCCGAGCCGAGCAGCTGAATGCCGGCCTCGAGCTTCTCCTCGATCTCGTAGTTGAAGCGCGCCTTCCTATTCTCGGCAACGAGCTTGCCGCCTTCGCGCTTCGGCGCCATGAGGTCTCCTCGCCCGGTCTAGACGAGGAAGAGGCCGACGGCGGCCAGTGCGTCATCGACCTTTTGCCGTGAAGCGGCCGTGAGTGGCGCGAGGGGCAGCCGCGTGTCCGCAGTGCACAAGCCAAGCTTGCTCGCGGCATATTTCACGGGGACGGGATTTGACTCGACGAACAGCGCATCATGCAGCGGCATCAGCCGGTCCTGCAGCTGAAGCGCGAGCCTGAAATTGCCGGCAAGGCAGGCAAGCTGAAACTCGGAGCACAGGGCCGGCGCAACATTGGCGGTGACCGAGATGCAGCCCTGGCCGCCATGGGCCATGAAGCCGAGCGCGGTGGCGTCCTCGCCGGAGAGTTGCACGAAGTCGGTGCCGAGCGCCGCGCGCTGCTGGCTCACCCGCGCCATGTTGGCGGTCGCGTCCTTCACGCCAACGATATTCTTGAGCTTGAACAGCCGCATCATGGTCTCGACCGACATGTCGACGATGCTCCGTCCCGGGATGTTGTAGATGAGGATCGGAACATCGGTGCAGTCATTGATCGCCTTGTAGTGAAGGTAGAGCCCTTCTTGCGTAGGCTTGTTGTAGTAGGGCGTGACCACCAGCACGCCGTCGACCCCGGCGGTCTTGGCATGGCGGGTCAGTTCGACCGCCTCGGCGGTGGAGTTGGATCCGGTCCCGGCGATCACCGGCACCCGGCCAGAGGCCGCCTCGATGCAAAGCTCGATGACGCGCTTGTGCTCCTCATGGGTGAGAGTCGGCGATTCGCCGGTGGTGCCGCAGGGAACGAGGCCGTGGGCGCCCTGGTCGATCTGCCACTCGACGAGCTTTTGAAAGGCCTTTTCGTCGACCTTGCCGTCCTTGAACGGCGTGATCAGGGCCGTGATCGAGCCTTGAAATGGCGGCATTGGCACAGGGTGAACTCCTGAGGTCGTGCGCTCGGGTCGAGGCGAGGCGTCTAAAAAGCACGGCGGACAATAGGGTGTGGGGGTTGAGGCGGCAAGAAGATGGAAGCTCGGCCATGCGCCTTGACTGTGCTCCCGGCATCCCAATCCTCATTGGCCAAGCTATAAACTAAATGCCATGTTTCCCAGTTGCTTATGTGGCTTCGCTGAGAGAGACTGTGATTTGGCGAGGGTTACCATAGACATTTTTCCGCCGGAAATAACTTTCCGGGGCCACGCCTCGACTTAGGGTCCGGCGACCTTGGAAACCCAAGGTGGAAACCTGGCGACCCGCCTCCCGGAAAAGCAACCGCCCCGCGCTCATCGCGCCACGGCCCCCGTTAGCGACGCTCGTCACGCCGAGGACGAGCCTTGTTTGCCGGGTATGGCTCCGCCCAAGAAGCCAGTCCGTCGCGTCGCGCGCGCGGGCGATCAGCCCTACAAGAAGCTGCGCCGCTTCAAGGTGATCGCCCGCGTCCGCGTCGACTCGCGCTGCAAACCGGGGGTGAGCAATGAGCGCGGTCCCCAACATGCCCAAAAGTAGTGTTGGCGCAACGGTCGAGGCGCGGCACGTCGAGGTCGAAGGGCGCTACGCTTGGGCGCGACGTGAGGCCCGCAAGCTCGGCT
>JAENXG010000035.1 GCA_016649675.1 Methyloceanibacter sp. | reverse complement strand
CCGGAAGCCGCCATCCAGCTCGTGCCGACGGTGGATCGCGCCGCGGTCGGGTTCATGCTCGCCGGACTTGGCGGCGCCATCGACGTGATCGTGCCCCGCGGCGGCAAGGACCTCGTCGCGCGCGTGCAGGCGGAAGCGCGCGTTCCGGTCTTCGCCCATCTCGAAGGGGTGTGCCACGTCTATGTGCATGCACGCGCCGATCTCGCCATGGCCAAGGCCATCGTGCTCAACGCCAAGATGCGGCGGACCGGGATTTGCGGATCGGCGGAGACGCTTCTCGTCGATCGCGCGGCGGCGCCCACCCATCTTGCCCCACTCGTCAAGGCGCTCATCGAGGCGGGCTGCGAGGTGCGGGGCGATCCTGAAACGAGAGCGGCCGATGCCCGCGTCAAGCCGGCCACCGAAGACGATTGGCCGAAGGAATATCTCGACGCCATCATCGCGGTGAAGGTGGTCGATGGGCTCGACGCCGCGATCCAGCACATCGCACGCTACGGCTCGCAGCACACCGATGCCATCGCGACAGAAGACGAGGACGCGGCGGAGACCTTCCTCGCCCGCGTCGACAGCGCCATCGTGCTGCACAACGCCTCGACTCAATTCGCCGACGGCGGCGAGTTCGGCATGGGGGCCGAGATCGGCATCGCCACCGGCCGGTTCCATGCGCGCGGGCCAGTGGGCGTCGAGCAGCTCACGACCTTCAAATATGTCGTGCGCGGGCAGGGCCAGACGCGCGCTTGAGTTCCAGTCAACATCAACGCGAAATGCCTGGCGTCTCGCCCGTTGGCGAGAAAAGTTGGGGATCCTTTGCGACCTGAAGGGGGCCGACCTTGGCCAAGCCCAAAGCGAAGAAGCAGAAGAAGCCGACCGAGCAGACGAAGCGGGGGAAGCTGATCAAGCCGTCAAAGCGGGCCAAACCGGCAAAGCAGGCAAAGCCGTCAAAGCCCTCCAAGCAGGCCAAGCAGGCAAAATCCTTGAAGGCGGCGAAACCCTCAAAGCAGGCGAAGCGGGCCGAGAAAAAGCCGGCCGCTGCCAGCCGCTCTGCCGCAACGCGCAAAAGTGGCGACCGTAAAGATGGTAAGGCGCGCGCGTCGCTCCGCGAGGTCACGCGACTGCCGATGGCGGCGCCCCACATGCGGATCGGACTGCTCGGCGGCTCGTTCAATCCAGCCCACGAAGCTCATCTTGAGATCAGCCTAACAGCGCTGAAGCGGCTTCAGCTCGACCAGGTCTGGTGGCTGGTGAGCCCCGGCAACCCGCTGAAGGACGCCTCCAAGCTGCCGAGCCTCAAAGAGCGCGTCCAGGCCGCAAGGGACCTGGCCAAGCACCCGCGCATCGCGGTCTCAGGCTTCGACGGGGGGAAGGGCTCAGCCTACACGATCGATCTTCTCACCGAGCTGAAGCGCCGGTTTCCGGGCGTCAACTTCGTCTGGCTGATGGGCGCCGACAACCTCGCCGACTTTCATCGCTGGCGCGCCTGGCAAGAGATCTTCGTCCTCATGCCGATTGCGGTATTCGATCGGCCAGGCTTCCGCCTCAAGGCGCGCGCAAGCAATGCCGCGCAGCGCTTCTCCGCCTTCCATGTCGACGAATCAGATGCTTCTGGCCTCGCACGGTTCCAGCCGCCGGCCTGGACCATCCTCAGCCATCCTCTGTCGCGCCTCTCCTCGACCGAGCTTCGCGCCAAGAAACCGGCAAAGAAGAAGGAGAAGGGCAAGGACAAGAAGCGCAAGAAAAAGGGCAAATAACACTAGCTATTGAAAATCTGCCGGCGAACATACTATCTTTATGCAGCGAAGCGGCAACCAAGGGGCTCGCCCCGCGTTTAGGCGACGGTAGACCCTAGACCGCTTCCGCGAGGAGCAATGGCAGAAGGACACTCACCAAAACATGCGCTCAGCTAGAGAGGCTGCCGAACGCGGCACGCCTCCCTCCGGATTCGCGTCATTTGGCGCTCATCCGGCTCATTTGCTCAATGTCGTGCTCGACACTCTCGATGCCGCCAAGGCGGAAGATGTCGTCTGCATCGACCTGAAGGGTAAGACCTCGATCGGCGACCATATGGTGCTGGCATCGGGGCGCTCGCAACGGCATGTCGGGGCCGTTGCCGATCACATCGTCAGAAAGCTTAAAGATGCAGGCTTTGGCCGCGCTCGCGTCGAGGGGCAGCCCCAATGCGATTGGGTGCTGATCGATGCCGGCGACGTCATCGTCCATGTCTTTCGCCCAGAGGTGCGCGAGTTCTACAATCTCGAGAAGATGTGGTCCGCCGACCGGCCCATGGAGCAGCTGGTGATCTGATCGTAGATCCCGGCCGGTAAGGGCCTGAAGGCGGGCGAGCCATGCGGCTCCTGATCGCGGCCGTCGGCAGACTGAAGCAGGGGCCCGAGCGTGACCTTTTCGCGCATTATCTTGCTCGCGCCGAAGTCATCGGCCGGAAAGTCAGCCTGTCACCGGTCACCGTGATCGAGGTGGCGGAAGCCAAGGCCGCGGCGGCAAAAGCCCGCGCGGAGGCGGAAGCGCAAGCGCTTCTCGCCAAGGTGCCGTCCTCACACAAAGTGATCTGTCTCGACCCCGGCGGCGATCAGCTCGGCAGCGAGGACTTCGCGAAGGTATTAGCAAAGCATCGCGACGACGGCGCGCAAGGTCTCGCCTTCCTCATCGGCGGGGCCGACGGCCTCGGCCTTGCGGCTTCGTTCAAGGCCGACCGGGTTCTGTCGTTCGGACCCTTGACCTTGCCGCACGGGCTTGCCCGTATCGTTCTGGCCGAGCAGATCTATCGCGCGGCGACCATCCTTGCCGGCCACCCCTATCACCGCGCCTGATGTCCCGAAGGTTAAGGATTCGTAAGCGTTTTGCCTTGATTCTGCCGTACCACTCCGCTGTCGTTGCCATCGGCTGAACGGCCAAGGCGTATGGCGCTATCCGATCGATTGGCTTCCTCGAGACAAACATTTCGACCCGCGCTGCTGCTTGTCGGCCTCGTTTGCGCGTTGCCGTGGCTTGCCGAGGCTGAGGAGGATCTCTCCCGCGATGTAGCCAAGCAGCGGCTCAACGAGACCGAGCAGCAGCTGCAGTCGAACCGGGCCAAGGAGCAAGGCCTGGCCCAGGACTTGGCCGTCCTGGCCGAAGAACGAGCGAGACTGAACGGCGAGCTGATCGAGGCTGGCAAGCGGGCGCAGGCGAGCGAAGCGAAACTCTCGGAGACCGAAAGCAAACTTGCCGAGCTCACCGACCAGGTGACCGTCATCCGCAACTCGATCACCGAGCGAAAGGAAACCATCGTCAAAATGCTGAGCGCCATGCAGAGGATCGGCCGCACGCCGCCGCCGGCGCTCGTCACACGTCGCGACGATGCGCTCGCCGTCGTGCGCAGCGCCATGCTGCTCGCCGACGTCTTCCCCGAGCTCAAATATCAGGCCGACAATTTGTCGCGCGAGCTGGAGGGCATGGTCACCCTCGAGAACGGCATTCGCGACCAGCGCGATGCCGAGAAGGGCGAGACGGAAAGGCTTGCCACCGAGCAGGCCCGCGTCGATCGCCTCCTTGAGGAGAAGAAGGCAAAGCTCGCGCAAGGCGAGGCGCAGCTCGCCCTGGTCAAGCAGGCCGCGCTCGACCAGGCGCAGACGGTGACGGACTTAAACGAGCTCATCGATCGCCTCGATGCCCAGATCGCCAAGGTCGAAGTCGCCCAATACGACGCCGAGATCGCCGCCGAGCGGGCGCTCAGGGCGCGCGAGCAGCAACAGGCGCTCGCCACCCCGGCCAACGAGAACGTGGTCGAGATCAAGCCGGAATCGACCAAAGTCGCCTTTGCCAGCCCTGATCGCCTCAAGCCCGCCATGCCCTTCGAGGCGGCCAAAGGCACGCTGCGGCTGCCTGCCCAGGGCAGGCGGATCAAACGCTTCGGCGACGCCGACGCTGCCGGGGGCACGCTCAAAGGAATTTCGTTGCAAACCCGCGTCGAAGCCCGGATTACGGCCCCGGCGGACGGTTGGGTGGTCTATGCCGGAGAGTTCCGCTCCTACGGGCAACTCTTGATCATCAATGCAGGCGGAGGATATCATGTCCTGCTTGCGGGGATGAGCCGCATAGACGTAAGCCTCGGCCAGTTTGTCCTGGCCGGCGAGCCGATTGCGGTAATGGGCAATTCGGCGATGCCGAGCCAAGGCGATGATAATTCACGCCCCGTCCTCTATGTCGAATTCAGAAAGGACGGCAGACCAATAGACCCTGACCCATGGTGGGCCGAGGCTTCCGAAAAGGTGCAAGGATGATGCGGAAATCCGAATACGCGCTATGGGCGCTTCTGGTGTTGGCCGTGCTCGCCGCCGGATCGACGATGGTGAGCTTGGCGCGTAGCCAGTCCGCCTCAGCCGCCAACTCGGAGATCTACCGGCAGCTCGATCTCTTCGGCGAGGTCCTGGAGCGCGTGCGCTCGGACTATGTCGAAAAGCCGGAGGACGCCAAACTGATCGAGGCTGCGATCAACGGCATGCTGACTGCGCTCGATCCGCATTCGTCCTATCTCAATCCCAAGCACTTCCGCGACATGCAGGTGCAGACCCGCGGCGAGTTCGGCGGCCTCGGCATCGAGGTGACGATGGAGAACGGCGTGGTCAAGGTCGTCTCCCCCATCGACGACACCCCGGCTTCCAAGGCCGGGCTGATGAGCGGCGATCTGATCACCCATCTCGACAAGGAGCAGATTCTCGGCCTCACCCTGCAGGAGGCAGTGGAGAAGATGCGCGGACCGGTCAACTCGCCGATCACGCTGACCATCGTGCGCAAGGGCGTCGACGACCCCTTCGATGTGAAGGTCACGCGCGACGTGATCCACATCAATCCGGTGAAGTACAATGCCGAAGGCGATGACGTCGGCTATATCCGGGTCACCACCTTCAACGAGCAGACCACGGCCAACTTGCAGAAGGCGATCGACGACCTGAAGCAGCAGCTCGGTCCTAAGCTCAAGGGCTATGTCATCGATCTCCGCAACAATCCCGGCGGCCTGCTCGACCAGGCCATCTCGGTCTCCGATGCGTTCCTCGATGAGGGCGCCATCGTGCTGACGCGCGGCCGCAATCTCGAGGAGACACAGCGGTCGAACGCACGGCCGGGCGACATCACCGACGGGCAGAAGCTCGTAGTGCTGATCAATGGCGGCTCGGCCTCGGCCTCTGAGATCGTGGCCGGCGCGCTGCAGGATCACCACCGGGCGACCATCGTTGGCACCCGCTCCTTCGGCAAAGGGTCGGTGCAGACCATCATCCCGCTCGGCTCGAACGGCGCGCTCCGGCTCACGACGGCGCGGTACTACACGCCGTCGGGCCGCTCGATCCAGGCCAAGGGCATCGAGCCGGAAGCCGTGGTCGAAGAGGAGCTGCCCGAAGACCTGAAAGCGAAGGCGGATCTGCAAAACACCAAAGGCGAAGCCAATCTGCGCGGCCACCTCAAGGGTGAGGGCGAGGACGAAAGCGCGAAAGGCGACGACGAGGAATCCGGAAGCTCCTCCTATGTGGCGCCCGAGAAAGACAAGGACACCCAGCTGCAATACGCGCTCGACCTGTTGCGTGGCATCAAGTCGGTCGACACGGAGACCAAGAAGAAGGTGGAGGCCAATTAGACTTAAGGCTGCAGCTGGCGCATAAGGCCGGCGTTTACCGGCCATGAGACGACGGTCTGGGCGGAGGTTAGGTCCGGAACGGGCCGTCGAGCGGGGAGGTGAAGGCGAGATGAAGGCGCTAGCCGTCACATCTGGCATCGTGTTCTGGACGCTGGTGCTCGGCACGGCTTGGCTTGCCTTCTTTCCGGGCAGCCAGTCCGGCGAGCCTGTCGCCATCCTTCAGATCGAGCCGGCGTCGCCTGACGGGTCCGGCGCGCCCTCCGGGGATTCCGCTGACACGTCTGGCCCCGAGGCCGCTGAGCCGAGCGATGCGGCGCCAGAGGGCGCTCCCGCCGCTGACGCCGAGCCGACAACGCCTGCGGCGCCTTCAGGGCAAACCGCCAAACGCAACATGGACCTTCCGCCCGGATTTGCCGTGACGGGGCCTTCCGCTCCAGCGCAAGCTCCGGTGGCCGAGCCTCAAGCCGCGCCGGGTGAGGCAGCGCCATCCGAGACTCCCGATCAGCAAGGTGCGGCTCCGGCAGCGGAGGAAACGGCGGCGGCCGCCTCCAATGTGAAGACAGCGGCGCTTGGGACGCCGGGAGCCGGCACCGCGGCAAAGCCCGCGCCGGTTGGGACCAACACGGAGACGGGCTCCCCCTCCTTGGCGCCGGTTCCCGAATTGGTCGAAGAATCGCAATACGGTCCGTTGCCCAAGGTGGCAGCAGACGGGAGGCGCCCCCTCGACGTTTATGCCCGCCCGTCGCGCTATGCGTCAGCAGCCCCGACCGGTGGACCGCCGCGCATCGCCGTGCTGATCACCGGGCTTGGACTTCCCGACAGCCCGCCCGGCGACGTGCTCAAAGGGTTGCCCGCGACCATGAGCGTGAGCTATGGCGCCTATGGCCGCAGCCTGCAGGATCTAGTGACCAAGGCCCGCGCCGAGGGTCACGAGGTGCTGCTGCAGATCCCGCTTGAGCCCAACGACTATCCCAAAGAGGATCCCGGCCCGCACACGCTCCTCACCAGCCTTCCACCCGAGGAGAACCTGAAGCGGCTGCAATGGCTGATGTCGCGCTACACAGGCTATGTAGGCATCACCAATCAGATGGGCGCGAAGTTCGAGGCGGCGCAGGACTCCTTGCTGCCGGTGCTCGAGGAAATGAAGCGGCGCGGCCTGCTGTTTGTCGACGACGGCAGCGTGCAGCAATCCGCCGCCGGACAGATCGCAGGCACGATCGGCCTCGATTACTCGGTCGTCAGCGTTCAGATCGATGCGGGCGCCTCGCCGGCCGACATCGCCAAGCAACTGGCGCGGCTCGAGGCCCTGGCCAAGGAGCACGGCACCGTGATCGGTGTGGCCAAGGCCAAGCCCGCCACCGTCAAGCAGCTCGCCGAATGGGCTGCCAAGCTCGAAGCCAAAGGTTTCGTGCTCGTGCCGGTGAGCACCGCGGTGCGGTCCCAGCGGCAAAGCTGATCCTCTTCCCATGACAGAACGAGAGCGTCTGCCCTACCGGCCTTGCGTCGGCGTGATGCTGCTTGATGGTGAAGGTCGCGTGTTTGTCGGCAGGCGCGCCGATCGCGCCGGCGCTCCCGAGGGCGTCGGCACCTGGTGGCAAATGCCGCAAGGCGGACTCGACGAGGGCGAGGATCCGGAGGCCGGCGCGCGCCGCGAGCTACACGAGGAGACCGGCGTGCACAGCGCCCGCTTCATCGCGCGCACGCGGGACTGGTACACCTACGATCTCCCAAGCGAGCTTTTGGGCATCGCCTGGGAGGGGCGCTATCGCGGCCAGAAGCAGATGTGGTTCGCCGCGCGCTTCGAAGGCGAGGACAGCGAGATCGACATCGGCCCCCGCGAAGGCCACGAGCAGGAGTTCGACGCCTGGCAGTGGGTGCAAATGGCGGAGCTGCCTCAGCTTGTCGTGCCGTTCAAGCGCGAGGTCTATGCCAGCGTGATCGGCGAACTCGGCCCGCTGGTGCGATGAGGCCTTTTCCAGCTCAGGCTCTGGCCGCGTGGCCGTGCTTCTTAGTGAGGCGGCGCACGAAGCGGCGATAGAGGAGCACGCTCGCCGGCAAGAGTAGGAGATCGCCGACCAGCGCCGCGACCAGCGTCAGCGCCGAGAGCTTGCCGAACAGCCGCAATGACGGGAGCGCGGACAGCACCGTGACCCCAAGGCCGAAGGCGAGGATCAGGGAGGTCAGAACCAGCGCCGGCCCGATCAGGATGGTCGCGCGCTCCACCCCGAAGGCAGGGTTCTCGCCCGGACGGTCCTCGAGCCGCAAGCGATTGAGGTAGTGGACGGTGGCGTTGAGCGACAGGCCGAAGGCCACGATCAGCGCGACGATGCTCGCAAATTGCAAACCTTCGCCTGAGGCGGCAAGGACGGCCCCGGCGGTGAATACCGGGAACAGGTTGGGCAAGATGCTCACGAAGCTGACCATCACCGAGCGGAAGGCGAATCCAAGGAAAATGCAGATGAACACGATCTCGGTGGTGAGCCCAGCATTCAGCTTGCCGATCATCGTCGCGCTGTTGCGTGCGGCGATTGCCGAGAGCCCGGTCACCACGATGCGGTAGTCGGGATAGGCCTTGCGCACGGCGTTGAGGTCAGCGTCGAGCTTCTCGATGACGGGCAGGAGATCGCTGACATCGATGTCGGGGATGCGTCCGGTGACGACGACCGAATTGTCCTTCTCGTCGATAAAGCGGTCGGTCAGGTAATCGGGCAGAATGGAGACATATTCCTGCAGCTTCTCCGGCGTGTCTTCTTGCGTCTTGGCGAGCCACCGCCGCAGCGTTTCGATCGACCACACATTGCCGATGCCCGGCTGCTTCTCGATGATGCTGTGGACATCGCTGATCGCTTGAAGGACGTGGGGATCGTAGAGCGTCTTGTCTTTCGGGTAGTCGATCATCACGTGCAGTGGATTGGCGCCGGTGAGCTTCTCGTCGAGCTGCGCGCTTGCGGCCACCGCCTGCTCGCGGTCCGGCACCTGGTCTGCAAGGCGATAGCGGGGCGGCAGCGTCACATAGATGGCGCCGAAGCCGATTACGACCAGAAGGCCGACGGCGACAACGATATGCGGATGGCGCACGCCGCGCTCGGCGACCCAGCCGCAGAAGCGCATCAGAGCATTCATCGCCCGGTCGTGGCTCTTGAGATTGGCCGCGTAGGCTTTGGCGTTGCGCGGAATGAGCGAGCGGGTCAGCAAGGGAACGAGCGAGATGCCGACCACGAAGGCGATCGCGGTGGATAAGGCGCCGGCGATGCCGAAGGTCCGGATCAGGGCCGATTGGGAGAAGAGCAGCGCGATGAAGGAGGCGGCCGCGGTGGCGGTGGCGAGCACGCAAGCGGGACCCACCACGAGCACGGCATAACGCGCCGACTTGATGCGGCGGTCGCCTTCGAGCAGCCGGTTGCGCATAGCAACGGTCAGCTGCATGGAATCGGAGAAGCCGAGCACCATGATCAGCGGGATCATGACGTTGAGGAAGAGATTGAGCTTGAAGCCGAGCCAGCCGAACAGCCCGAGCGACCAGATGATGGCGACGACCGGGGGCAGCGCCGCGATCACCATCAGCGACCCGCGCCGGAAGAAGGCGTAGGCGATCACCGCGCCGAACAGGAAGCCGAGCGCGTTGTAGAGGTTGCGGTCGTGCTCGACCGCGTTCCTGATCTCGAGCTGCATCACCGGGGCGCCCGAGAGCTGCATCTTGAGCGTGGTGCCCTTCAGATTTTCTTCCGCCGTGTCGTGAATTTGCTGAACGACGGAATTGAGCCCCTTGCTCTCGACCACCTCGCGATCGAGCGCGAGCAGGATGAGGGTCAGTGTGCCGTCGTCGGAGAGGAGCTTGCCGGAGATGATCTCGTTGCGGCGGATCTTGTCGATGAGGTCCTTATAGGCCTCGCCCTTGGGAAGGGCCGCCGGGAAGACCGGACCCGGCACCTTGCCGGCCTCGGGCGCCTCACGCGCCGAGAACAGCGAGACCTCGCCCGCCATGCCGTCCACGAATTGCAGATTGATGACGAGATTGCGGAGCGCCTGGATGGACTGGCGCTGAAGCAGGTCCTTGCCGCTCACCACGATGAGAACGTCGTACTCGCTCGAGGGAAAGCGCTGGGAGATGGTCTCGTAGTCGTGGAACTCCGGCGTGTCGGTGCGGAACAGCTCGGACAGCGAATCGTCGACCTTGAGTCTGGTGATGCCGAACAGCGCCGCCACCGTAACGGCAGCAAGAATGGTGGCGATGATGATGGGATAACGCAGCGCGAGAAGGCCGAGCCGCTCGATACCGAAGCTTAAGGATCGCACCCGTTTCGGTTCGGTCTTTTGCTGCATTGCCCTGGTCCGCCGTCCCCCTCCCGGGGACGTGGCAAGCCCCGGGACAGCCCTTTTTCTTTGGGCCCCCTTATAGCAAAAGGTGGGCCTAAAGCCCTAATCGGATGTGCATCTAGGCCTTATTCGAGCACGCTCTAAAGATTGAGCGTGGTTTGGACCTGGCGCAAATGATCGAGCTTGGTCTGGGCCCGGTCGCGGGCGATGTCTCCGGCAGCGTCGGCAACGTCGTCCTCAGCATCCTTGATCGCCCCTGCCAGCCGCGACGCATCGAGCTCGACAAGATCGATCGCCGTCTCGGCGAGGACGGTGAGGCCCGCAGGCCCCACTTCGGCAAAGCCGCCGCGGATGAAATAGCGCTGATGCTCGCCGCCCGGATAACCGATGTCGAGCAGCCCGGGCCTGAGCGTTGTCAGCAGCGGCGCGTGATACGCGAGCACGGTCATGTCGCCTTCGGCGCCGGGCACCAGCACCTGCTCCACCTCGGCCGAGACGAGCAGCCGCTCCGGCGACACGAGCTCGAATTTGAAGGGGTCGGACATGGACGTTACGCCACCTCGGCGGCGAGCTTCTCGGCCTTGGCCACCGCGTCCTCGATGGTGCCGACCATGTAGAACGCCGCTTCCGGCAAATGATCGTAGGCGCCGTCGCAGAGGCCCTTGAAGCCCTTGATGGTGTCGGCAAGATCGACGAACACGCCGGGAGAGCCGGTGAACACCTCGGCCACAAAGAAGGGCTGCGACAGGAAGCGCTCGATCTTTCGCGCGCGCGTCACCGTGACCTTGTCCTCCTCGGAGAGCTCGTCCATGCCGAGGATGGCGATGATGTCCTGCAGTGCCTTGTAGCGTTGCAGGATGGCCTGCACGCGGCGGGCGACGGCGTAATGCTCCTCGCCCACCACCAGCGGCGACAGCATGCGCGAGGTGGAATCGAGCGGGTCCACGGCGGGATAGATGCCCTTCTCGGCGATGCCGCGCGACAGCACCGTGGTGGCGTCAAGATGGGCGAAGGAGGTGGCTGGTGCCGGGTCGGTCAGGTCGTCGGCGGGTACGTAGATCGCCTGGACCGAGGTGATCGAGCCCTTCTGTGTCGTGGTGATGCGCTCTTGCAGCGCGCCCATGTCGGTGGCGAGCGTCGGCTGATAGCCCACGGCCGAGGGAATGCGCCCGAGAAGCGCCGATACCTCGGAGCCCGCCTGGGTGAAGCGGAAGATGTTGTCCACGAAGAACAGCACGTCCTGGCCCTGGTCGCGGAAATATTCGGCGACGGTGAGTCCCGAGAGGCCCACGCGGGCGCGCGCGCCGGGCGGCTCGTTCATCTGGCCGTAGACCAGCGCGCATTTGGAGCCTGCCGCCGAGCCGTTGTTCTTCTTCGGGTCCTTGTTCACGCCCGAGTCGATGAACTCGTGATAGAGGTCGTTGCCCTCGCGGGTGCGCTCGCCGACGCCGGCGAACACCGAGAAGCCGCCATGGGCCTTGGCGACGTTGTTGATGAGCTCCTGGATCAGCACCGTCTTGCCGACGCCGGCGCCGCCAAAGAGGCCGATCTTGCCGCCCTTGGCATAAGGTGCCAGCAGATCGACGACCTTGATGCCGGTGACGAGGATCTCCGCTTCTGTGGATTGATCGACGTAAGAGGGCGCGGGGGCGTGGATCGGGCGCCGCTCGGCGGTCAGAATAGGACCCGCCTCGTCGACCGCCTCGCCCACTACATTCATGATGCGCCCCAAGGTCTCGGGGCCGACCGGGACGGCGATCGGCTGGCCGGTATCCACGACCTCCTGGCCGCGCACCAGGCCTTCGGTCGAGTCCATGGCCACGGTGCGCACGGTGCTCTCGCCGAGATGCTGGGCGACTTCGAGCACGAGGCGGTTGCCGTGATTGTCGGTCTCGAGCGCGTTCAGGATCTCAGGCAGCTCCTCGCCGAATTGCACGTCGACGACGGCGCCCATGACCTGGCGCACCTGGCCCTTGGCGCCCTTGTAGGCGGCAACCTTCTCCTGCTGCTTCCTGGTCTCGGCCACGACGGGCGATTTCTTTGCCATGCTTGAGCTCCTTCGAATGGCTATACCGCCTCGGCGCCGGAGATGATCTCGATCAGCTCCTTGGTGATCTGCGCCTGGCGGGTGCGGTTATATTTCATCGTGAGCCGGCCGATCATGTCGCCGGCGTTGCGGGTGGCGTTGTCCATGGCGCTCATCTGTGCGCCGTAGAACGAGGCCTGGTTCTCGAGCAGCGCCTTGAAGGCCTGCACGGCGATGTTGAGCGGCAGGAGCTCGGTGAGGATCTCGGCCTCGTCCGGCTCGTATTCGTAGACGGCGCCGCCAAGCGCCGCTTCTTGGCCGGGCGTTTCCGTCGGGATCGTCGCGGGGATGATCTGCTGGGCCGTCGGGATCTGACTGATCACGGAGCGGAAGCGGGAGAAGAAGAGGGTGGCGACGTCGAAAACGCCGTCGGCGAACAGGCCAAGCACCTTCTGGGCAACAATCTCGGCCTGCTCGAAGCCGAACTGGCGGAGGCCCCTGAACTCGATGAGGTCGATGATGAGCGGCGCGTAGAGGCGCTTCAACTGGTCGAAGCCCTTCTTGCCGACGCACAGGATCTTAACCTGCTTGCCGTCGGCGAGGAGGCGGTTCACATGCTCGCGGGCGAGCCGCACGATTGCCGAGTTGAAGGCGCCGGCAAGACCGCGCTCGCCGGTGCAGACCACCAGCAGATGGACGTCGTCCTTGCCGGTGCCGACCATCAGGGGCGGCCCGCCGTCGCGCCCTTTGAGCGCGGTGGCGAGATTGGCGAGAACGGCTTCCATGCGGGTCGCATAGGGCCTGGCCGCCTCCGCCGCGCTTTGCGCGCGCCTGAGCTTCGCCGCGGCCACCATCTGCATGGCCTTGGTGATCTTCTGCGTCGCCTTGACGCTGGCGATCCGGTTCCTGAGCTCCTTGAGCGACGCCATGGATCAGCTCACGCGAAGGCCTTGGCGAACTTGTCGACGGCGGCTTTCAACTTGTCGCCGGTCTCCTTGGAGATTTCCTTCTGGTCGCGGATCGTGGCGAGGATGTCGGAGTTGTCCGCGCGCATGAAGCGCAGCAGCTCCTCCTCGAAGCGCGGCACATCGGCGACCTTGATCGGATCGAGATAGCCGTTCACGCCGGCATAAATCACCACGACCTGCTCCTCGATCTTCATGGGCGAGAATTGCGGCTGCTTCAGAAGCTCGGTGAGCCGCGCGCCGCGGTTGAGCAGGCGCTGGGTGATAGCGTCGAGATCGGAGCCGAACTGGGCGAAGGCCGCCATCTCGCGATATTGCGCAAGCTCGCCTTTGATCTTGCCGGCGACCTGCTTCATCGCCTTCACCTGCGCGGCAGAGCCCACGCGGGAGACCGAGATGCCGACATTCACTGCCGGCCTGATGCCCTGATAGAAGAGGTCGGTCTCGAGGAAGATCTGGCCGTCGGTGATGGAGATGACGTTGGTCGGGATATAGGCCGAGACGTCGTTGGCCTGCGTCTCGATCACGGGAAGCGCGGTGAGCGAGCCCGAGCCGTTGTCCTTGTTGAGCTTGGCGGCGCGCTCCAAGAGCCGCGAATGGAGATAGAACACATCGCCCGGATAGGCCTCGCGGCCGGGGGGCCGGCGGAGCAGCAGCGACATCTGGCGATAGGCGACGGCCTGCTTGGAGAGGTCGTCATAGCAGATCAGGGCATGCATGCCGTTGTCGCGGAAGAACTCGCCCATGGCGCAGCCCGAGAACGGCGCCAGGAACTGCATCGGCGCCGGGTCGGAGGCGGTGGCGGCGACGATGATGGAATAGGGCAGCGCGCCCTTGTCCTCCAGCACCTTGACGAACTGGGCGACGGTCGAGCGCTTCTGGCCGATGGCGACATAGATGCAATAGAGCTTGGTCTTGTCGTCGTTGAGCGCGTTGACCGATTTCTGGTTGAGGATGGTGTCGAGGATGATGGCGGTCTTGCCGGTCTGGCGGTCGCCGATGATGAGCTCGCGCTGGCCGCGGCCGATGGGGATCAGCGCATCGATGGCTTTTAGGCCGGTCTGCATCGGCTCATGCACGGATTGGCGCGGGATGATGCCCGGCGCCTTCACGTCGACGCGGCGCTTCTCGTCGAACTCGATGGGGCCCTTGCCGTCGATCGGGTTGCCCAGAGCATCGACCACGCGCCCCAACAGGCCCTTGCCGACGGGCACCTCGACGATAGCGCCGGTGCGCTTGACGATGTCGCCTTCCTTGATGTGGCGGTCGTCGCCGAAGATCACGATGCCGACATTGTCGACTTCGAGGTTGAGCGCCATGCCGCGGGTGCCGTCGGCGAACTCGACCATCTCGCCGGCCTGGCACTTATCGAGCCCATAGACGCGCGCGATGCCGTCGCCGACCGACAGCACCTGGCCGATCTCGGCGACCTCGGCTTCCTGACCGAAATTCTTGATCTGCTCCTTGAGGATCGCGGAGATCTCTGCGGCCCTGAT
>JAENXG010000386.1 GCA_016649675.1 Methyloceanibacter sp. | reverse complement strand
GAGTGTCGAGGACACGACCGCTATTGGAGGGTTCGGGGCCGCTTTTGGTGAACAGGCTCACCCATGCCAGAGTGTGGACTGCCATCGACGCGCTCGCGCGCCGCTATGGCCTCTCCGCCTCTGGGCTCGCCAAACGGGCGGGTCTCGACCCCACGTCGTTCAATAAGTCCAAGCGCGTCACCGGCGAAGGCCGCGCCCGCTGGCCCACCACCGAAAGCATCGCCAAAGTGCTCGAGGCGACCGGCGCCAGTTTCGAGGACTTCACCGCGCTTGTCACCGCCGAGCCGCGCGCCCGTGGGCGGGCCCAGCCCATCCCGCTGATCGGGCTGACGCAAGCCGGAGCCGGCGGCTTCTTCGACGATGGCGGCTTCCCCGTCGGTCAAGGCTGGGACCAGATCCGCTTCCCCAAGGTCGACGACGAGAACGCCTATGCGCTCGAAGTCACCGGCGATAGTATGCAGCCGCTCTACCGCGACGGGGATATCCTCGTCGTCTCGCCGAATTCCGCGCCGCGCAAAAACGACCGCGTGGTGCTGCGCACCACCGACGGCGAGGTGATGGCCAAGATCCTGGTGCGGCGCACGGCGAAGACGGTCGAGCTCGCCTCCTTCAACCCGGCCCACCCCAATCTCGTCTTCCCCGTGGACCGCATCGACTGGATGGCGCGCATCGTCTGGGCGAGCCAGTAGTCGGACGCCGGAAATCGGAGGCAGACATCAGAAATCGCAAGGCGAAGCCCTAGAATGGCCCGATCTCTGAGATCTGATTGGAGGTAGACGATCTCGGGTAGCTCGTATCTGACATGGAACTCGCCTCTCGGATTTTCTCGATCCTGCTCGGCCTTGCCGTCATGGTCTTCTTTCTGTGGCCGGTGACGATCCCGGTCGGCTTCGGAGAGGCCTGGTGGGGGCGCCAGCAAATCGTGTCGCGGTCGGTGCCTGCGCCGCCGCAATCCGCGGCTGCACCTCCCGCGGAGCCTGCCCCGCCCCCGCCGCAACCGACGCCAGCAGCGGCCCCGCCGTCTGCTCCGCCGCAAGCAGCCTCCCCCAAGGCCTCACCCCATGCGGTCCAGCCAAGCGCAGGCGAGGGCGAGCGGACCTTGCTCGCCAACGAGAAGGCGGAGGCCCAGCGCGTCGCGGCTCTTACGGGCAAGGACGCCGCCGCTGCCGCCCCTCCCCCTAAAGCCAAGCTCTATTACCGGGTCACCGTGCGCGACGGCGGCACGCTTTCATCCGGCGGCGTCGTCATCAGGATCGGCGGCATCGCCGCCCGCGACGCTGAGGCCACCTGCAAAGACGCGAACGGCAAGACCTGGGCGTGCGGGGCTGCTGCCAAGTCGGCGCTGACGCACCTGATCCGCACCCGCGCCGTCACCTGCGAATTGCCCAAGAGCGGCGAGCAGAAGGATTTCGCCGCGCGCTGCAGCGTGGCCGGCACCGATCTTGCGACCTGGATGGTGCGCCAAGGCTGGGCCGAGCCGAAGGAGCCGAACGAGCCCGCGCTCGCCGAAGCCGCGCAAGCCGCCAAGCAAGAGCATGTCGGGCTTTGGCGCGGGCCGGAGTGATGTCAATTGACTCTGTCACCCCTCACCCTTCCCGCCATGCGACTTGCGCAGGAGCTTCGCTCGCGGGAGATCGCGGCGGAAAGCCCTCTCCCACAAGGGGATAGGGTACAGATCGCCGGGCGGTCGATAAAGCACATCAAAACAACTAATTAGTTGCTTGATCCAATGCGCTGGACCTAGGGTCTGAACCCAATCAGATCGTTGCGCTGGGTTAGCAAATCAGATTCCTTGCCTCCGCATGGCAGACTTGGAGGGGGCAATGGGGCATCTTTTTTGGCTGAGCGATGAGGCCTGGGCGGCGATCGAACCGCATCTACCGACGAATCAACCGGGCGCCCGGCGCGTCGACGATCGGCGTGTGATCAGCGGTATCTTGCATGTTCTGAAGAGTGGGTGCCGGTGGCGCGATTGCCCTTCGGCCTACGGTCCCCGCACCACCATCTACAATCGCTTCAATCGCTGGTCTCGCCGGCGCATCTGGCAGCGCATTCTGCAAGCCCTTGTCGAGGCCGGCTGGATCGAGGCCACGGCATCGATCGATGCAACCTATGTCAAGGCGCACCGCTCCGCCCATGGCGGTAAAGGGGGGCGAAGATGCAGGCCATCGGTCTTTCGCGTGGCGGTCAGACCACAAAGATCCATGTCCTGACGGATGTTTTGGGGCGTCCAGCGGTCATTCGGCTCACCCCTGGCAATGTCAGCGACATCCGCGTTGCCGACGATCTGATCGAGGCGGCAGGTCCGGTTCGACGTCTCATCGCCGATCGTGGCTATGATGCCAACCGCCTTCGCCACACCCTTCGGTCAACGGGGACAATACCGGTCATTCCAGGCCGACATTCGCGCAGATGTCCGATCCGGCACGATGTGCGGCGCTACCGCGATCGCTGGAGGATCGAAGCTGCCTTTTGTCGCCTCAAGGACTTCCGGCGCGTGGCCACGCGCTACGACAAACTCGCCGTCAACTTCTTGTCCGCCGTCATCCTCGCCACCATCATCGCGTTCTGGGTCTGAATGAGTCCGGACCCTAG
>JAENXG010000384.1 GCA_016649675.1 Methyloceanibacter sp. | reverse complement strand
GTGCACCTTTGAGGCGCATGTGCTGATGGCCTGGGCCGACGCCGGCGCTTCGCCTGAGGATGCGCGCTGGCGCCAAGCGCTCACTCTTGCCGACCGCTGGCAGGTGCCTGAGTTTCCCGTGCGCGGGCCCGACATCATGGCGCTTGGCGACCTCAAAGGGCCCAAGGTTGGCGACATTCTTCGACAGCTTGAGCAGGACTGGATCGAAGGCGGCTTCAAGGAGGAGCGCGACCAGCTTCTCGCCAAGGCCAAAGGGCTCGCGCGCCAAGCTCTTGGCTAGGCCAGCCGCTCGATGAGCGCCATCGCCGCGGCCGGCGCGCGCAGCTTCCCTTCATGGATGAAGTAGACGAACACGTCGCGGGGCTTGGCCTCAAGCGTCTGCCCCGACTCGATCATCGGAAGATCGCTTGGGGCGCCGCCTTCCGCCCAAAGGCGCGCGCGCTGAGCCCATTTGTCGAGCTCGGCGGGCGGATAGGCCGCCGGTAGAGCGTCGTTGCCCTTCTGCAAGCGCGCATAGACGACATCGCCGGTGACATCGGCGATCGCCGGATAGTCCTCGCTCTCGGCAAACGCGGCCGTCACGCCGAAACTGCGCAGGAGCTGGATGAATTCCGGGGTGCGGAAGCTCGCATGGCGTGCCTCGACGACATGGTTGAGCGTCTTCCCATCGCGGCTTTGCGGCAGATGCTCCAGGAACTTCGTGAAATCGGAAGCGTCGAATTTCTTGAAGGGCGGGAATTGCCAGAGCACGGGCCCGAGCTTGTCGCCAAGCTCGATCACGCCTGAGTCGAAGAAGCGGCTGATAAAGCCGCCGGTCTCCGCAAGCACCTTTTGCTGAGTGACAAGCCGCGGAGCTTTGACGGAGAAGATGAAACCGTCCGGCGCGGCCGCTTCCCATTTGCGGAAGCTCGCCGGGCTCTGCAGGCGGTAGTGGGTGGCGTTGATCTCGATGGAGGTGAGGTGGCTCGCCGCGTAGCTGAGCTCGTCCGCCTGCTTCAGGCCCTTCGGATAGAACACCCCGCGCCACGGCGCATAGGTCCACCCGCCAATGCCGACGCGGATGCGCCCTGAGGGGGGCGCCTGCCTCCTCGCCATGAAACTCACTCCTCGTCATGCCCGCGAAGGCGGGCATCCACTAACCACTGGTGTCGCGAACAAAACGAAGACCAGGGGTAACTGGATTGCCCGGTCAAACCGGGCAAGGACAATGAGAAAGATGCAGCGCGGCAACTGTCAATGAGGCGCAACCGTTCCCAAAAAACAAAGAGCCGCGCCCGAAGGCGCGGCTCGATTTACGCGAATCGTTACAGACGCTTACGCAACAGGACTTAGAAGTCCATGCCGCCCATGCCGCCGCCGCCGGGCATGGCGGGAGCGGAGCCCTGTTTCTTCGGCTTCTCGGCCACCATCGCCTCGGTGGTGATGAGGAGGCCGGCAACAGAGGCCGCATCCTGTAGCGCCGTGCGCACGACCTTGGCGGGGTCGATTACGCCCTGCTTGACGAGGTTGCCGTATTCGCCGCTCGCCGCGTTGTAGCCGAAGGCATAGTCAGCTTTGTCGAGGATCTTGCCCACGACCACTGCGCCGTCTTCGCCGGCATTCTCGGCGATCTGGCGTGCCGGAGCCTGCAGCGCACGGCGGATGATGTTGATGCCGACCTGCTGGTCGTCATTGGCGGCTTTGAGCGTCTCGAGGCCTTTGAGACTGCGCAGCAGGGCCACGCCGCCACCGGGCAGGATGCCTTCCTCCACGGCCGCGCGGGTCGCGTTCAACGCATCGTCGACGCGATCCTTCTTCTCCTTCACTTCCATTTCGGTCACCCCGCCGACCTTGATCACGGCGACGCCGCCGGAGAGCTTGGCAAGCCGCTCCTGGAGCTTCTCCTTGTCATAGTCGGAGGTGGTGTCCTCGATCTGCTGCTTGATCTGGGCGACGCGCGCCACGATGTCGGCCTTCTTGCCGGCGCCGTCCACGATGGTGGTGTCATCCTTGGTGATGACCATTTTCTTGGCGCGACCGAGCATGTCGAGCGTGACATTCTCGAGCTTGATGCCGAGGTCCTCGGAGATCACCTGGCCGCCGGTGAGCACGGCGATGTCCTGCAGCATGGCCTTGCGGCGATCGCCGAAGCCCGGGGCCTTGACGGCAGCGACCTTGAGGCCGCCGCGGAGCTTGTTGACGACAAGCGTCGCCAGGGCCTCGCCCTCGACGTCCTCGGCGATGACGAGCAGCGGCTTGCCGGACTGCACTATAGCCTCGAGTAGCGGCAGGACCGATTGCAGGTTGGAGAGCTTCTTCTCGTTGATGAGGATGTAGGGGCTCTCGAGCTCGACGCGCATCTTGTCGGCGTCGGTAATGAAATAGGGGGAGATGTAGCCGCGGTCGAATTGCATGCCCTCGACCACTTCGAGCTCGGTGTCGAACGACTTGGCTTCCTCCACGGTGATCACGCCATCATTGCCGACCTTCTGCATGGCCTCGGCGATGATGCGGCCGATCGTCTGATCGCCATTGGCCGAGATGGTGCCGACCTGAGCGATCTCCTCGCTGGAGGTGACCTTCTTGGCCTTCGCCTTCAGCTCTTTGATAACGGCGCTGACGGCGAGATCGACGCC
>JAENXG010000258.1 GCA_016649675.1 Methyloceanibacter sp. | reverse complement strand
GTCTAGGCCATGCTCGGCGGCTCCGGGAGGGCACGCGCCCTAGACCGTGACCTGCGTGCCGATCTCGACCACGCGGTCGGTCGGGAGCTGGAAATAGCTCGACGCGTCGTCGGCATTTTGAGCGAGGAAAATAAAGAGCTTGTCTTGCCAGCCTGGCATGCCCGAGCGGGCGTCGGGGCGCACCACGCGCCGCGACAGGAAGAACGAGGTCGACATGATGTCGAAGCTCCACCCAACTTTGCGGGCGATGGCCAGCGCTTTTGGGATGTTGGGCGACTCCATGAAGCCGAAATGCAGGATCACGCGCATGAAATGGTCGCCGATCCTCTCCATCACCACGCGATCCTGGGCTGGGACGCGGGGAAAACTCTCAACCACGATGGTCAGGATGACGTTGTTCTCGTGCAGCACCTTGTAGTGCTTGAGACTGTGCAAAAGTGCTGTCGGCGCGCTGTCTGGCGCAGCGGTCAGGAACACGGCAGTGCCCGGGACACGCGGCGGCGGATTTTTCTCCAGCATTTTGATTAGCTCCTCCACCGGCATTTCCAGCCGGCGGGTCTTCTGGGCAAGAATGCGCGCGCCTTTGCGCCAAGTGAGCATGACCGTGACGAGACAGCCGCCGATCAGAAGCGGCACCCAGCCGCCTTGCGGGACTTTGAGCAGGTTGGCCACAAGAAAGGTGATGTCGATCAAGACGAACGGCATCATCAGCGCGAGAGCCGCCCCGAGCGACCAATTCCACACCCTCCAGATCACCGTGAAGCCCATCAGGCCGTCGACCAGCATGGTGCCGGTGACGGCAACGCCATACGCCGAAGCAAGCGCGTTAGAGGAGCGGAACATCAGCACGAGCAGGAGCACGCCGACGAGCAGGAGGCCATTGATGCGCGGGATGTAGATCTGCCCCGCTTGGGTCGCCGACGTGCGCCTGATCTGCAGGCGCGGCAAGAGGCCAAGCTGCACCGCCTGATTGGTAAGCGAGAAGGCGCCGGTGATGACGGCCTGGCTCGCGATGATGGTGGCGGCCGTAGCGAGCGCGATCATGGGATAGAGCGCCCATGACGGCACCATGCGGTAGAACGGGTTCTCGATCGCGGTCGGGTCGGCGAACACGAGCGCGCCTTGCCCGAAATAGTTGATGACGAGGGCGGGCAGGACGAAAAACAGCCAAGCCGTCTGGATCGGCTTGCGGCCGAAATGACCGAGATCGGCGTAGAGCGCTTCGGCGCCGGTGACGGCAAGGAAGACCGCGCCGAGCGTCACGAGGCCGATATAGCCGTGGCTAAAGACGAAGCTCACCGCATGGGCCGGATTGAGGGCCGCAAGCACGCTTGGGTCGTCGGCAATGTGGGCAAGCCCGAATCCAGCGAGAACAAGAAACCAAAGCGTCATCACCGGTCCGAAAAAGGTCGCGACCCGCGCCGTGCCGCGCGACTGCACGGCAAACAGCGCGACCAGGATGAGCACGGTCAGCGGCACCACATATTTTTGCAGCTGCGGTGCTGCGATCTCCAAGCCTTCGACCGCCGACAACACGGAGATGGCGGGGGTGATGAGAGCATCGCCATAGAACAGCGCCGCTGCGATCATCCCGAGAATAAGCATGACGATGCGCACCTGGCCTTGCCCGAGCGCGCGCTGGGCAAGGGCCATGAGCGATAGCGTGCCCCCTTCGCCCTTGTTGTCGGCGCGGAGCAGGATGAGCACGTATTTGCAGGTGACGACGAGGATCAGCGCCCAAAGGATGAGCGACAGCACGCCGAGCACCGAGCTGCGGGTGACCACGCCGTCCGGACCTGAGGCCGCCTGCAAGGCGACGCGGAATGCGTAAAGGGGGCTCGTGCCGATGTCGCCGAAGACGACGCCCATGCTGCCGAGCGTGAGCGCCCAGAACGTGCTCGGCGAGCGCGTCTCGGTGTCAGCGCTATTGGCGGCAGGAAGTTCTGAATGGACCTGCGGCATCAAATGGGGGGTGGAAGGGCGCTAACACGTATCCCGGAAACGCCGAAATTGCCGACGCGATCCATCAAGCGGTAGCCAGATAGGCGCAACCGCGGCGCTTGTCCAGGCCAGTGGTTGGCGAACTAGTGTTTCCGTGGAGCAGGGCGAGCAAGAAAAGTCTATTTAGCGATGGCATACAGCAACTTTCGGAAAGAAAATGGGCGTAAGTGTTGTCATTCATTCGCGTTTGCCGTTGACCCTCGATCTTGCAAGCCTTAGGGTTCGCGCCTTATTTAAGCTTTTCCGCTATTCCTCGGATATCGACCCGGCTTTGCGGACCGCGCGGTTTTGCCAGTGAGACTAAAGATGTCGCGTGCAATGACAGGCGCCCAGATGGTGCTTCAGGCTCTCGCCGATCAGGGCGTCGAGCATATTTTCGGCTATCCGGGCGGCGCCGTGCTGCCGATCTATGATGAGCTGTTCCAGCAGGATCGGATCAAGCACATCCTCGTCCGCCACGAGCAGGGCGCGGTCCATGCTGCCGAAGGCTATGCGCGCTCGACGGGCAAGGTCGGCTGCGTGCTGGTGACCTCCGGCCCAGGCGCCACCAACGCCGTCACCGGGTTGACCGACGCGCTGATGGATTCCATCCCCATCGTCTGCATCACCGGACAGGTGCCGACCCATCTCATCGGCAACGACGCCTTCCAGGAATGCGACACGGTCGGGATCACGCGGCCCTGCACCAAGCACAATTATCTCGTGAAGGACGTCAATCAACTGAGCCGCGTTCTGCATGAGGCGTTCTACGTCGCGCGCACGGGTCGTCCGGGGCCGGTCGTCGTCGATATCCCGAAGGACATCCAGTTCGCCAAAGGCGTCTATACCGGGCTCACCAATTCCCAGCACAAGAGCTACCGCCCCCAGACCGAAGGCGACGAGCGCGCCGTTGCTGCGGCCATCGAGCTGATGGCGGGCGCCAAGCGGCCGATCTTCTATACCGGCGGTGGCATCATCAATTCCGGGCCGCTGGCGAGCGAGCGCCTGCGCGAGCTTGTCCGCACGACGGGCTTCCCCATCACCTCGACCCTCATGGGGCTCGGCGCCTATCCGGCTGCCGACAAGCAGTGGCTCGGCATGCTCGGCATGCACGGCACCTACGAGGCGAACAACGCCATGCATGATTGCGACGTCATGATTTGCATCGGCGCGCGTTTCGACGATCGCATCACCGGGCGGGTCGATGCCTTCTCGCCGGGCTCGAAGAAGATCCATGTCGATATCGACCGCTCGTCGATCAACAAGAACATCAAGGTCGATATCCCCATCGTCGGCGACTGCGCGCGCGTGCTGGAGCAGATGATCGAAGCGTGGCAGGCGAGGAAGCCGAAGGTCGACAAGCCGGCGCTCAAGGCCTGGTGGGCCGAGATCGACCGCTGGCGCGCGCGCAACTGCCTCCATTACAAGAAGCGCGACGACGTGATCATGCCGCAATACGCTATTCAACGCCTTTACGCGTTGACCCGCGGCCACGACGTCTACATCACCACCGAGGTGGGGCAGCACCAGATGTGGGCGGCCCAGTTCTTCAAATTCGAGGAGCCCAACCGCTGGATGACGAGCGGCGGTCTGGGCACCATGGGCTATGGCTTGCCGGCGGCCGTCGGCGTGCAGATGGCCCATCCCGGCTCGCTCGTCATCGATATTGCGGGCGAAGCGTCGGTGCTGATGACCATGCAGGAGATGTCGACGGCGGCACAGTACGACCTGCCCATCAAGATCTTCATTTTGAACAACGAATATATGGGCATGGTCCGCCAATGGCAGGAGCTCTTGCACGGCGGCCGCTACTCCCATTCCTACACCGCGGCACTCCCCGACTTCGTCAAGCTCGCCGAGGCCTATCAGGCGGTCGGCATCAGGGCCGAGAAGCCGTCGGAGCTCGACGACGCGATCCGCGAGATGATCGC
>JAENXG010000353.1 GCA_016649675.1 Methyloceanibacter sp. | reverse complement strand
TTGAGAAGGTATCGGTGGGTGAGCACCTTGCCGGCATGCTGGACCAGCACGCGTAACAGCTCATATTCCTTGGGCGACAGCTTCACCTCCTTGTCGTGCAGCTTGACGATGCGCCGCACCAGGTCGACAGAGAGATCGCCAACGCGGAAGAGCGGCCGCTCGCCATGGACCTGCAGCTGATGCCGGAGCGCCGTGCGGATGCGGGCCAACAACTCGTCCATGCCGAATGGCTTGGTCACGTAATCGTCGGCGCCAAGATCGAGCGCCTGCACCTTGGCCGTCTCGTCGCCACGACTTGAGAGCACGACAATGGGCACCTGCTCGTTCTGCTCGCGGATCAGCCGCAGCAGCTCCAACCCCTGCATATCGGGAAGACCGAGGTCGAGGATGACGAGATCCGGCGCTTCGGCCATCAGCTCAAGCGCGGTCTTGCCGTTTGGCGCGTCCAGAACCTGATAGCCTTGGGTTCCGAGGCCCATGCGCAGCAGCTTGCGGATGGGCGGCTCATCGTCGACGACCAAGACTCGCAAAGGGCGCGCGCTCATGCGGCGGTGTCCAGCCGCTCCGTGGGCGCGGGGATCGGCAAGGTGAGGGTGAACACGGCGCCGGGGCGATCCGCACGGTTCGCCGCGGTGATGGCGCCATGCATCGCCTCGATGAAGCCGCGCGAGATGGCAAGTCCGAGGCCCGTGCCGGCCCGAACCTGGTCGCCTTTCTGCGCGCGATGGAACTTGTCGAAGATACGCTCGACATCCTCCGGGGGAATGCCGCTGCCCTCGTCGAGGACTTGCAGTTTGACTGAGCCTTCCTCGCGCCAACCTTGGATGCGAACCAAAGTCTCGGGCGGCGCGTATTTCGCGGCGTTATCCAAAAGGTTGACCAGCACCTGCTCGAACAAGACGGCGTCGAGCTCCAGCATCGGCAGGTCGGCAGCGAGATCGATCTCCACACGGTGTCGGGCGAGGATCTTGCTGGTCCGCTCCAGGGCGGTCCCGACGATCTCGCCAAGATCGTGAAGCGCGGCGTTGGGCTTGATGGCGCCGGCCTCGAGCTTGGTCATGTCGAGCAGATTGGCGATGAAGCGGTTGAGCCGCTCAGACTCGTCGATGACCGTCTGCAGGAGGTCGGCCTTGGCAGTGTCGTCGAGCTCGCGCGCGAGCCCCTTGAGCGCTCCAGCCGCGCCAAGAATGGACGCGAGCGGTGTCTTCAGGTCATGGGAGATGGATGTGAGCAGGGCAGAGCGCAGCCGGTCTGCCTCGACACTGCGTTCGGCCTGGTCAAGGTCCTCGACCAGATGCACCCGCTCGATGGCCAGCGCCGCCTGGTCGATCAGCGCGTCGAGCAGGCGCCGCTGATCGGGGGTGAGAAGCGGCCCGGGCTTGTCGCTATCGATGCCGACGACGCCGATGGCGCCGCGACCAGTGCGCATGGGCAGGAACAGGCGCTTGGCGCCGGGCAGCGTGTCGGAGCCCCGTCCCGCCGCGCGATCGTGCTCCCAGGCCCATGTTGCTGCGGCGAGGTCCGCTTCGCCGATTGTGTCTTCCGGCGGATAGCCGGCCACAACGCTGATCGAGCCGTCCTCCGGCAGCAGCAGAACGACGCGCAATCTCAGCATCGATGCGGTTTGGTAGGCGGTGGCCCAGAGCAGGTCGTCGAGGGTGGCGACACCCGCGAGCTTGCGGCTAAAGGCATAGAGCTGTTCGGTCGTGCGTGCGCGAGCGCGAGCGGTAATGGCTTGGTCGCGGACGCGCGCCGCGAGATTGGAGATGAGCACCGCCACCAGCATGAAGAAGATGAAGGCCGCTACGTTAGTTGGAGCGGCGATGGTGAAAGTGTAGAGCGGCGGTAAGAAAAAAAAGTTGTAGCAGAGGGAGGCGGCAACGCTGGCCACAAGCGACGGCCTCAATCCGTAGCGAAGGGCGACCGCGACCACGGCGATCAGGAATATGAGGTCAATGTTCTCGATGCCAAGAAACGGCTGAATCAGGATGCCCGCGCCCAGCGCAATTGCGACGGCCAGGAGGGCAACCGCGTAGGGGCGAAGATCGAAGGGAGCCGATGCGTCGGCCGCACGCACCGTCGTCTTCGGGATCGGTTCGCCTGCCTGCTCCTCTCCGGCGATGACATGGACGCTGATGTTGCCGCAGCTCCGCACAAGCTCGTGCACCACGGAGCCATGCAGCAGCTCGAACCATCTCGAACGGCTCGACTTGCCGATGGTGATATGCGTGACATTGTTTGCGTGCGCGTAGCTCAGCACTTCCTCGGCAACGCGCCCTGTGCCTGGAATGGTCACAGCCTCGCCGCCGAGAAGCTGCGCCAGTCGTAAAGTGGCGGCGATCCGATCGCGTTCCTGTTCGCTCAGCCGCAGGCTGCGCGGGCTTTCCACCCACAGTGCCGTCCAAGGCGCGTGCAGCCGGTCTGCAATGCGCTTGGTGTAGCGAACAAGGTCAGCTGCCCTTGGATCTTCGCTGACGCAGACCAACACGCGCTCCCCGGCCGCCATCGGCCCCGAGATGGCACGCGCTTGCATCTCGCTCCGCAGCTGCTCGTCGACCCGCTCGGCTGTGCGACGTAGCGCGAGCTCGCGCAGCGCGTTGAGGTGCACGGGAGAGAAATAGTGCTCAAGGGCCCGCCGTGCCTGTTCGGGGACATAGACCTTTCCTTCCTTCAGCCGCTGGATCAGGTCGTCGGGCGTGATGTCGACCAGCTCGATATTGTCGGCCCGATCGAGGATCGAGTCGGGCACCGTCTCGCGCACGCGGATGTGCGTGATCTGCGCCACGACGTCGTTGAGGCTCTCGATGTGCTGAATGTTCAGGGTGGTGTAGACGTCGATCCCGTTGCTCAACAG
>JAENXG010000084.1 GCA_016649675.1 Methyloceanibacter sp. | reverse complement strand
CGAGGGCGGGCTGATCCCGATGTTCCTCATCATCGGCATCTGGGGTGGGCAGCGCCGCGTCTATGCGAGCTTCAAGTTCTTCCTCTTTACGCTCACGGGCTCGCTGCTGATGCTGCTCGCCATCATGGCGATCTATTGGGAGGCGGGGACGACCGACATCCCGGTGCTGCTCACCCACGGCTTCCCGCCGGAAATGCAGACCTGGCTGTGGTTCGCCTTCCTTGCCTCCTTCGCGGTGAAGCTGCCGATGTGGCCCGTGCATACTTGGCTGCCCGATGCCCATGTTGAGGCGCCAACCGCGGGCTCGGTGATTCTTGCCGGCATCCTTCTGAAGATGGGCGGCTACGGCTTCTTGCGCTTCTCCATCCCCATGTTCCCGCTCGCCTCTGCCGAGTTCGCCCCGCTCATCTTCGCGCTGTCGGTGGTCGCCATCATCTACACCTCGCTGGTGGCGCTCGCGCAGGAAGACATGAAGAAGCTCATCGCCTATTCCTCGGTCGCCCACATGGGCTTCGTCACCATCGGTGTGTTCACCCTCACCATGCAGGGCCTGCAGGGGGGCATCTTCCAGATGCTGTCGCACGGCATTGTCTCGGCCGCGCTCTTCCTGTGCGTCGGGGTGATCTATGACCGCATGCATACGCGCGAGATCGCAGCTTTCGGCGGGCTGGCCGACCGCATGCCGGTCTACGCCTTCTGCTTCATGGTGTTCACCCTCGCCAATGTCGGGCTCCCCGGCACGAGCGGCTTCATCGGCGAGTTCCTGAGCCTCACCGGCACCTTCCGCATCAACACCTGGGTTGCCTTCCTCGCCACCACCGGAATCATTCTGTCGGCGGCCTACGCGCTCTGGCTCTATCGCCGCATCATTTTCGGCAGGCTGGAGAAGGCGAGCCTCAAATTCATCACCGATCTCACCTGGCGCGAGGTCGTGGTGATGACACCGCTCGTCGCGCTCACGATCTTTTTCGGTTTCTACCCCGGCCCCATTCTCGACGCGTCTGCCGCCTCGGTCGATGCGCTGATCAAGAACTTCCATTCAAGCCTTGCCGCTGCCGAGCAGGCGCGGCTTGCGCTCATGCCTTGAGGAGCCCTAAGCACGTGCTCCAATCGCTCCACCTCGACGCGGCCTTGCCGGAGATCATCCTTGCCGGGGGTGCCATGGCGCTGCTCATGCTCGGCGTCGCCACCAAGCGCGAGCGGGGCGAGCTCGTGCTGTGGCTCGCGGTCCTGATCCTCGCGGTGGCGGGAGTTTTCGTGGCGAGCGGCGAGGGCACGGTGACGCTGTTCGACAACAGCTTCATCGTCGATCCCTTCGCGCGGATGCTGAAGCTGCTCACGCTGACCGGCGCTGGCGTCGCCCTTCTCATGTCGGTCGGCTATTGGCGCGCGGCCGGAGGCGTAAAGTTCGAGTTCCCGGTGCTCATCCTGTTCGCCTCGACCGGCATGATGATGATGATCTCGGCCAACGATCTCATCGCGCTCTATGTCGGGCTCGAGCTGCAAAGCCTTTCGCTTTACGTCATCGCCGCGTTCCGGCGCAACTCGGCGCGCTCGGCAGAGGCCGGGCTGAAATATTTCGTCCTCGGCGCGCTCTCCTCGGGCATGCTGCTGTACGGCGCCTCGCTGGTCTACGGCTTCACCGGCTCCACCGACTTTGCCACCATTGCTGCGGCGGTGCAGCCGTCAGGAGCCAATATCGGGCTGATCTTCGGGCTCGTTTTTCTCATGGCGGGCTTCGCCTTCAAGATCTCCGCCGTGCCGTTCCACATGTGGACGCCCGACGTCTATGAGGGCGCGCCGACGCCGGTCACGGCGTTCTTTGCCGCGGCCCCAAAGCTTGCCGCCATGGCGCTCACCGTGCGCGTTCTGGTCACGGCATTTCCGGCGGTCACCGTCCAGTGGCAGCAGATCGTCACCTTTCTTTCCATCGCCTCGATGGCGCTCGGCTCCTTCGCGGCAATCGGCCAGACCAACATCAAGCGGCTGATGGCCTATAGCTCGATCGGCCATATGGGCTACGCGCTGGTGGGACTTGCCGCCGGCAGCGCCGAGGGCGTGCAGGGCGTGATCGTCTATCTCGCCATCTACCTGGTCATGACGCTCGGCACCTTCGCCTGCATCCTCGCCATGCGCCGCGAGGGCCATATGGTCGAGAATATCGAGGCTCTGTCAGGGCTTTCCCGCACCAATCCGATGATGGCCTTCATGCTGGCGATCCTGCTCTTTTCGCTTGCCGGCATTCCCCCCCTTGCAGGCTTCTTCGCCAAGTTCTACGTGTTCCTTGCTGCCATCCACGCTGGCCTCTATGCGCTCGCCGTCATCGGCGTGCTGTTAAGCGTCGTGGGTACGTATTATTATCTTCGCATCGTCAAGATCATGTATTTCGACGCCCCCGCCGAACGCTTCGAGCCGATGCAAGCGCCGCTTGCTGCGGTGCTCGGCGCGTGCGGTCTGTTCATTCTGCTCTATTTCGTGCATCCGGCGCCGCTGGTAGCGTTCGCCGGCGTCGCAGCCAAGTCACTGTTCTAATGAGCTATTTATCTTCACCATCGCCAAAAATGCCGAGCGGCTACCGGCTGGTCAAGCTGGAGACCATCGATTCGACCAATGCCGACGCACGAAGGCGCGCCAAGGCCGGCGAGCCCGGACCCTTGTGGATCTGGTCCGCCCGGCAATCCCAAGGCCGCGGCCGCGGCGGACGCGAATGGACCTCCCAGGTCGGCAATCTGTTTGCGAGCCTTCTCGTCGGGGTCAATTGCCCGCTGCGGGTCGCCGGGCAGCTGGCGCTCGTCGCCGGCGTCGTGACCTTCGACACCATCGCCAAGCTGATCGCCTATGAGGGGCGTTCTGAGGTCCTGCTCAAATGGCCGAACGACGTCATGCTCGCGGGCGAGAAGGTCGCCGGCATGCTGCTCGAGAGCGTCGGCGGCACCGAGACGCACTCGACGGTCGTGATCGGTACCGGGATTAATCTCGCATCTCACCCCGAGAACTTGCCTCTCCCCGCGGTCAGCCTTGCCGCCTACGGCATGACGGTGACGCCAGCTGACGCGCTCGAAGTGCTTGCTGCGACCACGCATGACTGGCTGACGCGCTGGGGAGAGGGGTCGTGCTTCCCGACCATCCGCCGCGCCTGGCTCGACCGTGCCGGCCCTACCGGGCGACCGTTGCGGGTGCGCATCAACGGCGAGGAGACGGACGGCGTCTATGGCGGGCTCGATGCCGATGGCGCGCTCAGGCTGCTCACGCCCGACGGCGGCGAATACCGCATATCTGCCGGCGACGTGTTCTTCTTGAGCCGGTGAGGCTTCCGCCCCGACATGTCTCGAAAATCTGATCGAAAGGAGGCCGAGTTCGTCTTCGTGCCGCTCGGCGGCGTGGGCGAGATCGGCATGAACCTCTACCTCTATGGCTATGGGCGAGACGGCGCGCGCGAGTGGCTCATTGTCGACATGGGGATCACCTTCGGCGGCGACTTTGAGCCGGGTATCGACGTCATTCTCCCGGACATCCGCTTCCTCGAGGAGGAACGGCACAACATTGCGGGCCTCTTGCTCACCCATGCTCATGAGGATCATTACGGCGCGGTCGTCGATCTCTGGCCGCAGCTTGGCGGCGTCCCGGTCTACGCCACGCCCTTTACTGCCGAGATGCTCAAATCGAAGCTCGCGGAGAGCGGTCGCCTGAATGGATTTCCCCTCGAAGTCATGCCTTTAGGAAGCCGCCGCAGCATCGGCCCCTTCGACGTCGAGCTTGTCAGCATGTCCCACTCGATCCCCGAGCCGTCGGCCGTCATCATCAGGACGCCGCTCGGCGCTGCCCTTCACACCGGCGACTGGAAGCTTGACGAGAACCCGCTGACGAGCGCGCCCACCGATCAAGCACGGCTGAAAGCACTCGGGGACGAGGGGCTCGCCGCGCTCATCTGCGATTCGACCAACGCCGTGCGCGATGGCGTGTCCCCCTCGGAAGCCGATGTGGCGATCACCCTTAAGCGGCTGATCCGCGAGGCGCCGCAGCTTGTGGCGGTCACCACCTTTGCCTCCAATGTCGCGCGCATTCGCTCCGTGGCCAATGCCGCCCGGGCCGCGGACCGTGACCTCGTGGTGGTCGGCCGCGCCATGTACCGCGTCATCGAGGCGGCGCAAGCCACCGGCTATCTCGATCCCGATCTGCCGTTCCTGGAGGAGACGGCCTTCGCCCAGCTCCGGTCCCACAAGGTGGTGGCGCTCTGCACCGGAAGCCAGGGCGAGGCGCGTGCCGCCATGGCCCGCATCGCTCTCGGCGAGCATCCCAATGTGAAGCTCGAATCGGGCGACCGGGTGATCTTCTCCTCGCGCACCATCCCCGGCAACGAGAAGGCCGTGGCGCGCGTGCAAAATGGGCTGGCTGACAAGGAGATCGAGGTGATCACCGACCAGGACGCGCCGGTCCATGTCTCCGGCCATCCCCGCCGCGGCGAGCTCGAGCAGCTCTATAGCTGGTTGAGGCCGGACATCGCCATCCCGATGCATGGCGAGGGCCGCCATCTTGAGGCCCATGCGCAGCTTGCCGAGCGGCTCGGCGTCAAGCAGGTGGTGCGGGCGAGGAACGGGACCATGATCCGGCTGCTGCCGGGCCCTGCCGCGATCATCGACGAGGTTCCGGTGGGCCGCCTTTATCGCGACGGCGCGATCATCACTCGGGCTGATGACGGCCAGGTGCGCGAGCGCCGCAAGCTGAGCTTTGCCGGCACGGTCGCGGTGTCCCTGGTCCTGTCGGAGAAGGGGGCCTTGCTCGCCGAGCCGGAGGTGGCCCTGGCCGGGCTGCCGGCGACCGACACCAAAGGAATTCCCTTCGCGACCATTGCGCGGGATGCGGCGATCGGCACCATCGAGAGCATTCCCAAGCCGAGGCGCAAGGATCAGGCTCTTGTGAGTGAGGCAGTGCGCCGCAGCGTGCGTGCCGCCGTCAACCAGGCCTGGGGCAAGAAGCCCCTGTGCTCGGTGCTGCTGACGGTGCTCTAGCGCGTGGTCGGTTGTAGTAAAACTCCGTCATTGCCGGGCTTGACCCGACAATCCATTCCACTGACCTTTCCGCTTGCTGAGGCGTAGCGGCGTGGATGCCCGGGTCGAGCCCGGGCATGACGATTTGGAAGGACGAGACAGATGATCGGCCGCTTGAACCATGTCGCCATTGCCGTGCCGGACCTCAAGGCCGCGACCGAAATCTACCGCAACACGCTCGGCGCCAAGGTGTCCGACGAGGTGGACCAGCCCGAGCACGGCGTGACCACGGTGTTCATCGAGCTGCCCAACACCAAGATCGAGTTGCTCGGCATGCTCGGCGACAAGTCCCCGATTGCCGCCTTCCTCGAGCGCAATCCGAATGGCGGGATCCACCATCTCTGCTATGAGGTCCCCGACATCAAGGCCGCGCGCGACCGGCTGACGGCGCAAGGCGCGCGCGTGTTAGGCCAAGGCGAGCCCAAGATCGGCGCACACGGCAAGCCCGTGCTATTCCTGCATCCCAAGGATTTCTGCGGGACTCTTGTCGAGCTCGAGGAGGCTTAAGCATGACTCTCGCCTTCGCCGCCTCTATGTACCTTGTCATCTGGTGGATCGTGCTCTTCGCCATGCTGCCGATCGGCGTGCGCACGTCCGAGGAGGCGGGAGAGAAGCCCTCGCCGGGCAACGCGGAGAGCGCGCCGCATTCTCCGCACCTGCTGCCGAAGATGGTCGCGACGACGGTGGTCTCCAGCATCGTCTTCGCCGCGCTTTACGCGGTCATCGCGTTTCACGTGATTACGCTCGATCAGATCCCGTTCTTTCCCCGCTATGAGCACGTGCAGTAACCGCGGAGCGGGGGCGCGAACGCTATCGGCTCCGACCAAAACACAAATTCATCATGGCCGGGCTTGTCCCGGCCATCCACGTCTTCGACCTTTGGATGGAAATTCGTGGATGCCCGGCCCTTCGGCGGGGCATGACGAGTGAATGGAGATGGAGTCGCCCGGGGTCGGTGAAAGGGAGAAATTGGACAAAAAAAAGCAAGGCCGAATCGACCTTGCTTCAGTAACGTGACTCCTTATCTCCTCAGACCTAGCGAGGCTCTCCCGTCAGAGTGACAATCGAGATTGCTGGCTTAAGAGCGGCTGCGCCCATGTTCCTGCATGATTGGCGCGCCTGGAGCTACTTCCTCCCAAGACTTGGACCTGGTCCAATCTCAACGCGTGACTCCGAGATCGCTACCGGTCCCGAACGATCCACGTTGTGTCAGGGACACTAGCGCGGCCGCGCCAAATTGTCACCATGATTGTGGCGGGCTGCCGAACATTTATACTTGACGACCGCTCTTGACAAAGCCGGCTTGCTTTAAACTGGGCGGAACAAAGAATTTTCATAGCGTCGCGGTGGCACCGATTTGCCTGCGGAATAGGCAGCCTCCATTGTGGCCCGCGCGAACACGCTGCGCGATGGTGCTGTAGTGTGCAATTAGCCGCATCTCCCTTGGAGCGATACCTGCGGTCCCTCCCAGGATTGCTTACCCTTGTGAAAGTAAGCTATTAGCCGCTTCTGGGGCCGGCCGGCGGGGTGGCAAGGCCCTTCGCGTCAGGCATGGCTCATCTTTCACGGGCGGCACCACCCCGCATCCGCCCTTAACGCCCGAAAAAGCTGCCCATGCGCCTCAGCCGCTATTTTCTGCCGCTGCTCCGCGACGATCCCAAGGAAGCCGAGATCGTTTCGCACCGGCTGATGCTTCGGGCCGGGCTCATTCGCCAATCGAGCGCCGGCATCTATTCCTGGCTACCGCTCGGATACCGCGTGTTGAGCAAGATCGAGCAGATCGTGCGCGAGGAGCAGGATCGCGCCGGCGCGCTCGAGCTGCTCATGCCCACCATCCAGCCCGCCGAGCTCTGGCGGGAGAGCGGCCGCTATGAGATCTACGGCAAGGAGATGCTGCGCATCGACGATCGCCACGAGCGCGAGATGCTTTACGGGCCGACCAACGAGGAGCTGATCACCGCCATTTTCCGCGACGTCGTGAAATCCTACAAGGAGCTGCCCCGCATCCTCTATCATATCCAATGGAAGTTCCGGGACGAGATCAGGCCGCGCTTCGGCGTGATGCGCGGCCGCGAGTTTCTGATGAAGGATTCTTATTCCTTCGATCTCACCCCGGAGGCTGCGCGGAGGTCCTACAACAAGATGTTCGTCGCCTATCTTCGCACCTTCTCGCGGCTCGGCCTCCGCTCGATACCCATGGCAGCCGAGACCGGGCCCATCGGCGGCGATCTGAGCCACGAGTTCATCATCCTTGCCGACACCGGCGAGAGCGAGGTCCACTGTCACAAGGACCTGGTCGCCCTTGAGCCCCCGGGACCTGACCTCGATTACGAGGCCGACCTTTCGCCGGTGATCAAGTCCTGGACGAGCAAATACGCCGCCACTTCGGAGAAGCACGATGCGGCCCGTTTTGCTCGCGAGGTGCCGGAGACGGACCGGGTGACGGCGCGCGGGATCGAGGTCGGCCATATCTTCTTCTTCGGCACGAAATATTCCGAACCCATGGGAGCGCGCGTGCAGGGGCCTGGCGGCGGGCTCGTGACGGTCGAGATGGGCTCTTACGGGATCGGCGTGTCGCGGCTCGTCGGCGCCATCATCGAGGCCTCCCACGACGATGCCGGCATCATCTGGCCGAAATCCGTAGCGCCTTTCGACGTGGGCCTGATTAACGTCAAGGCCGGCGACGCCGGCACCGACGCGGCCTGCGAGGATATCTATGCGAAGCTTGAGGCGGCGGGCTTGAGCGTCCTTTACGACGACCGCGACGACCGGGCAGGGGCCAAATTCGCCGCCATGGACCTGATCGGGCTTCCCTGGCAAATCATCGTCGGGCCGAAGAGCCTCGCCTCCGGCGAGGTCGAGCTGAAGGAGCGCGCGACCGGCGCCCGCCATAGTCTCACCTTCGAATCCGCTTTGAATCGCCTGGTCATTTCGGCGACCGAGGCAAGGAGAGAAGCGGCATGAGCACGCAGTCGAGCACACGGGCGTTCGCGCCCTTCGAATGGATGGTGGCGCTCCGCTATCTGCGCGCGCGCCGCAAAGAAGGCTTCATCTCGGTAATCGCGGGCTTCTCCTTTATCGGCATCTCGCTCGGGGTCGCCACGCTCATCATCGTCATGGCGGTGATGAACGGCTTCCGCCAGGAGCTGTTCGACAAGATGCTCGGGCTGAACGGCCACGTCGTGGTGCACAGCCTTGCCAACTTCAGCGATTACGACGCGGTGGCCACGCGCATCCGCGGGGTTCAGGGCGTCAAATACGCGCTGCCCCTGGTCGAGGGTCAGGTGATGATCTCGACGCCCTCGACCTCGAGCGGCGCGCTGGTGCGCGGCTTGCGCGAGACCGACCTCAAAGAGCTCAAGGCCATCTCCGACAATATCCGCTTCGGCACCCTTGACGGCTTCGACAAGGCGCCGGGGGTTGCGCTCGGCAGCCGGCTTGCCAATGAGCTCAATGTGAAGGTCGGCGACCAGGTGTCGCTGCTGACCCCACGCGGCGCCTCAACTGCGCTCGGCACCGCCCCGCGGGTGAAGCGCTATCCCGTGGTGGCCATCTTCGAGATCGGCATGTCCGAATATGACGCGAGCATCCTGTTCATGCCGCTCAACGAGGCGCAGCTATATTTCAACCAGCCTGACAGCGTCACGGTGCTCGAAGTCGTGCTCGATTCCCCCGACGAAGTGGGCAAGCTTGCGCCGCAGATTATCACCGCCGGCGGTCCCAGCATCTATGTCAGCGATTGGCGTCAGCGGAACGCGACCTTCTTCACCGCGCTCCAGGTCGAGCGCAACGTCATGTTCCTCATCCTCGCTCTGATCGTGCTGGTCGCCGCGCTCAACATCATCTCCGGCCTGATCATGCTGGTGAAGGACAAGAGTCACGACATTGCCATCCTGCGCACCATGGGCGCCACGCGCGGCGCCGTCATGCGCATCTTCTTCATCACCGGGGCGAGCATCGGCATCGTCGGCACGCTCGCCGGGCTGGCGCTCGGCGTGCTCGTCTGCGTCAATATCGAGCGGTTGCGCGAGCTTATCGGCTGGGTCACCGACACCGACCTGTTCGCGCCCGAGCTTTATTATCTCTCGCAGCTGCCGGCCGAGATGGACACCGGCGAGACCGTCTCGGTCGTCGTCATGGCGCTCGTCCT
>JAENXG010000351.1 GCA_016649675.1 Methyloceanibacter sp. | reverse complement strand
GAAGCATGCGCTCGTCGGCATCCTTGCGCTTGAGACCCCTGAGGGCTGCAAAATAGCGGAGGTTCTGCTTGACCGTGAGATCGAGGTCGAGCGTGGGCTGCTGGAACACGACGCCGAGCGGGCCAAGCGCCTTCGCCCCCCATTCCGACGCCGAGCGGCCGGCGATCTCGATGCGTCCGGTGGGGGCATCGAACAACCGCGTGATCAGAGAGAAGAGCGTCGTCTTGCCGGCACCGTTGGGACCGAGCAGCGCCGTCACTCTGCCGGGATAGACCTCGAAGCTCACGTCGTCGAGCGCCTGCTTCGATCCATACCAATAGGAGACGTTCTTGACGGTCAGCACCGGCGTGCGGGTTGGTCCATCCCGGGAGGCTTCTTTTTGCATGGGCTTTCTCGGGGCAAAGTCGGCGGGGCGGCCCTTCGCTCGCGGCCTCACCCTACGAGCTCCAGTCTCGTCCCACAGATAGCGCCGGTTCGCGCCTTTCACAACCCTCTCGGCCGAGGCGCGACGCCGGCAACGAGAACCCGCAAGTGTGGGGTGACGTGGCCCACTCCGGGCTGGTGGCCTCCGACCTCTGGTGTCAGGCTTCCCGCTTCCGGAACCCTTGGCACAAAAAGAAGAAGCCGCCCCGAAGGGCGGCTTCCGCCTTGTTACGTTTTTCGGTTTGCGGCTTAGAAGAAGATCACGCCGCCAACCTGGAAGAGGTCGAGACTGTCGAAGCTCTGGTTAGCCTTGCAACCACCAGAGCAAGCGCCAGCCACGTCGAAGCCGACGAAGTTGACATCGACATCCTGATGCTGCCATCTTGCGAAGACATGCATGGCGGCAGCGTCGATCTCTTGCACGACACCGAGGCCCCAGCGCTGCGTTTCCGAGCCGCTCACGAACACGCCGTTGTTGAAGACGTTGTTGAAGCAAATCGGCGCGCTTCCCAACGAGGGCCCGGTCGGACCGAGTGCATTTTTGACAGCCGGGAAGACGTTGGTGAATCCGCCGCCGGAGCAGACATCGGTGCCGACGAGCGTTGAGTACTCGTCGTTATAGCGGCCGTACTCGCCATAGAGCACTGTCGCGCCCAGCGGGGTCCACGTCCGCTTGATGCCGCCCTTCAAGTACCAGGCGTCCGGACTGGTCACGTTGTGCTGGAACGTTCCCTTGGTGACGGCGTCAAGTGTGCCACCGGCATTCTCGGCCTCGTACATGCCGTAGATGAACAATCCTGACGGCACGTGCATGACGGAGGCGCCAACCTGGTTGTAATTAATATCCGTCCTCTTGCCATTCAGACCGCCGCCGCTGAAGATATAGTTCTCGTCGAGCATGTTGGTGAAGCCGTAGGCCGCCGACACTTTGAAGTTGCCCCAGTCCGCAGCGTATTTGGCGGCGATATCCTTGTATTGATTTTCGCCAAAGCCGCCTGAGACGCTGAAGCCACCCCAAGTCGGTGAGTCGTAACGGACGCCGTTCGTCGTGTTACCGTTGCAGTCCACACCGATGATGCCGCCGCCGGAGAGGCAAGTGACGAACTGACCCCAAACCGTATTGGCTTGGCCCTTAGCGTTGCCGACTGCGCCTTTCGGGCGGAGGAAGAAGCCCGCGCCCTCGAAGAACACGGCGTTCGACTCGATGATGGTGCCTGACAGGTCGGGAAGCAGTGCCGTGTTGTCAGTGGCCTGGCTCAACAGACCCCAGTTGATCGTGCCGTACCTGTCGCTCTTGATGTACATATAGGACAAGAGGACGCGAAGCAGGCGGTCCGAATGGGTTCCGTCGACCACGCCCTCGAAGTTCGTGTTGTCGTTTTCCTGATTGGTGAAGAAGCCGTTGGCGTTGCCCGGCGCCTCAATGGTCATCGTGTAACCGCCCGACCAACCGGGTGCGATCGTCGCCGCACCGGAGATCTGGAAGTGACTCGACAGCGTCGTGTCCTTGTCGCCGACGTAAACACCACTCGTGTGTTTATCGTCAAACCAAGTCAGGTCCTTGACCACCCAACCAGAGAGGGTCACGGACACCTTCTTGTTGCCCTTGCGGACGGTCGTAGCCTCAAGCTCGGCCACCCGCTCCTCGAGATCCGCGCAGCAGTCGCCACCGAGATCCGCAGCTTTGACAGGAGTGCTGCTCATGGCGAAACCGCCGAGCGTCATGCCAAGCGCGGATGCGATGGCGATGCGGCTGGATGTTTTTGTCAGTCCCCCAAACATGTCCATCTCCACCTTCCCTGATAAATTGCCTAATCCAAACTCTCGCTTCGTATGAGCCTCTCGGCAGTGCTTCGGCGAAACCCCGACCATGTTCTGGACAGAAATTCCCCGACAGAGAGTTCTGAGATCTGCTTATACGCGTTCCGGCGAGAAGGTAAATTGCTATCAAAGCGGGCGTGGACGTTTTTGGCCTTCTTGTGACATTTCCGCCACCAAATATTGAGCCCAAAGTGGCTTGCGGCTCGCAACCTTACCCTGCCATAAAGCTGAACGTTGTCAACTTCTTGAGTGTAATTGTCCCGGCGTGACGAATTCGGCTCGGTGAGCCTCGACCGGCACGATCGGTGAGCAGGAGCGGGGCAAGACTGCCTAATCAATGCTCAGCGCCAGCGCATTCCGGGGGCAGCGCGGATTCCCGCTGTCTCCTCCGTCTCTTACACGGGTTTCGGGAGCACAAAGGGGCTGCGAGCGTCGCAATCCTGAGCCAGGAATCGGAAAGCAGGCAGCCCGCCCCGCCCCGCTTGTTCTTAGGCCGCTGAACCGTGGAAACACGCCAAAAATGCCGTTCCTGCGGCTGCGTCGCGGCCGTTGCTCGAGCTCATCTTCGCAACAAGCGGTGCTAGACAGTCCCCGCCGAACCCACGATGATTCGGCCTAGAGG
>JAENXG010000161.1 GCA_016649675.1 Methyloceanibacter sp. | reverse complement strand
CCTGGTGCTCCCGGCAAAAGGTCACGTAGCCGATCGGCGGCAAGGTGTCCCCGAAGGACTTCATGAAGGCCACCTTTTGCACCTGAGGCGCCGGCACGAGGCTGATGGCGTGATCATTGGTTGCGTCTGTCGGCATCGATGCGATGAACATGACAAATGCCGACCCCACTGCGAACTGTTTCATTGCACCCCCCATAATTGTTGAGTGCACTATCGCAGAGAGCTTTTGAGATCCCGATAAAGGAAGGGATCGGTTTGGAGCAGTATTGGTAGTGGTTTTTTAGTGAGAACTACTCAAACATGAACATTAGAAGATTGTCTCAAATTTTAGCGATTTCCCGGAACGAACCAGGATTCCTCGATTCTGCGCGGCCGGAAGGGCGGCCAGGCAGCCTTCTGTCAGCGATGAAGGGTAGGGGGAGAGACGCCTAGCCGCCGAAGGAGCGGGCGAGGCTGTCGGGATCCTGGAGCTCGACGAACTGGATGGCCATGCCTTGCTCGTGGTGGCGCACGACCCGGCCCCGCATGCGCCCGAGAATGACCACCGTGTCGACCGGTGGCCTCACGCTGCACGCGACCGAGGCGCCGCTCAAGGACACGTCGATGATCCGGCAGCTATGCACGTCCCCGTTCGGCAAGATGAGCTTAGAGGCGCTGACGCGCGGCACGATGCGCTCGTGCTTGCGCTCCTCGCCAAGCCCCAGGCTTTTCTGGTTGATGAGCCATGTCAGCAGATGGGCGATGCGCTCGCGCTTATAGAGGCTCGCCAGGATGCGGACCGCGAAGCCGCCTTCGAAGGAGCGCGCCACTACGCCCTCGATCCGGCCGAGATTGTCGAGATACGCCACGATGCGCTCGCCCTCGTTGCAAATCACGGGGGCGAGGAGCGCCATGCCGCCGGCCGACATGTTGATCACCTGGCAAGGATATTCCTGTTGGTCCTCGCGCATGAAGCGGCCAGCGACGTTGACCGGCACGCGGCGGTGCCGGCGGCGGTCCGGCACGATCTTCACGATGGGGCGGTTCAATCTCTGGTCGTGAAGCTGCCTGATGCGCACCCTTAGGGCGTCTGCGGACGTCGCTTCCTCGATGGTCGGGAGGCTCATAATGTCGGGGGCCCGCACTGGCTGTCCTAAACAAAGCGCAGTCGTCTCCAAGCTAGGCGGGCCTCGGTTAAGGAAGGTCTAAGCTTTCGCTCCAAAACGGTAATTATCAGCAGGCGTCCTTATTTTGGCTATTCGCCGCCTCCGGTGAGGCCCCCTTCGAAGACGCGGAAGCGCCGGCGGGCGAGGCGGACGACCTCGGTATCGCTGCGTGGCGCGGGCGGCGGAGGGCCGTCGGGCCAATGCAGGTGCATCTCGACGATCTCCTGGCGCGATAAGGGTTCGGCGCCGAGCCAGAAGGGCGGCTCGATGGCGGTGATGGCGCCGAGCACCCGATTGATGGCCTCGCCGGTGTGGATCAGCGGCAGCAGGACGAGCTCGAAATTCGCCGGCCGGTTGGTCCTTGAGTAAGCGCGGAAGAGGAAGTGCCCGACGGCGGCGTCGGTGAAGACGTTACGGAGGAGAGACGCTACGGCGTCGCGGTCTTGAGCCTCCCACAGGCCGAGGAGATCGGCTCCTCGCAGCTCCCTGCCGAACTGCTCGCAGATTTTCGTGCCGGCGAGCCGGAACCGGTAGCCGAGCATCCCGGCACATTCGGCGATGAAGGTCTCCGGCAGAAACGCCGCGATCTTGGCCGGCTCGATCTCGAAACGGCGCGGCGCAACACGGCCATTGCGTACGCGATCCCAATACGCGTAAAGCTGCCTACTCGTTGGCTGCTGCATTAACCCCACCCGACGCAAGAACGCTACACCGAACCCCAAAGCCCGCCTAACCTTCCGCCTCGCCAAGGTAAAAGTCTCGTTTTGGCACAAAAGCTAAGCCGGCATTGCTCATGGACCGACTAAGCAGGGAGTGTGCCAGCACCCAAGAAGCGAGGCGTACCGCGGGGGCTTGCGTGTCGTTATGGTTGCCGTGGGCGCAGGTGACGAGCGTCTCTGCAAAGTTCCTATGCCATGGCTGCGACTGAACCGATCCTCAATGTCCCGCGCAGCGTGGCAGGCGCCGCGGTGCTGATGACCGGCATCCAGCTCGTCAGGGAACTGCTGCCCGACGAGGTCGATCTCACGCTTCTGCTCGCGCTTGCCTTCATTCCGGCGCGCTATAGCGGTGCGGCGGCGGAGCTTCCGGGCGGCTATCTCACCGCCGTCACCTCATTCGTGACCTACATGGTGGTGCATGCAGGGTGGGTGCACCTTGTGGTGAATGTGCTGTGGATGCTCGCCTTCGGCAGCGCCGTGGCGCGGCGCGTGGGCGATCTCAAATTTCTCCTCTTCTCCGTGCTGTGTGGAATTGCCGGCGCGCTCACTCATCTCGCCTTCCACTTTGGCGACATGGCGCCGGTGGTGGGCGCCTCGGCGGCGATCTCGGGTCAGATGGCCGGCGCCCTCAGATTCATCTTCAAGGCGCAGCGGCTGCCCGGGGAGAGGGTTCCGGACTTCATCCATGCGCCGCTGATGAGCCTCGGGCAGACGCTGAGCGACCCGCGCATTCTCATGTTTCTCGTCTTCTGGATGGGCATCAACGCCTATTTCGGCTTGAGCGCGCTCAAGATCGCAGGCCAGGAAGGCGCGATCGCGTGGGAGGCGCATATCGGCGGCTTCCTCTGCGGATTGCTCCTTTTCGGCCTGTTCGACAAAACTGGCCGGGCCTCCGAGGACGAGGAGAGGCGGCTCTCATAAGCCCTGGAACAGGCCGCCGTTTCAGGTCTCTTGCGCACCTGTTCAGTCAGGGACAGAATGTCGCAGTCAACGGGACTGAAGCTCCCGGGCTGGAGGAACCCCGAATGAACGTCGCTGCAATCCTGAAGCTGAAGGGCAGAGAGGTGGTCACCTCTGCCCCCGATACGCCATTGCTCGACATCGCCGAGGTGCTCGGGAAGCACGGCATCGGCTGCGTTGTCATCACCGGCGCGGAAGGCAAGGTCGCGGGCATCGTGTCGGAGCGAGACATCGTGCGCGAGATCGGTCGGGCTGGCGCCAAGGTGCTGAAAGAACCGGTCAAGACTTGCATGACCAAAACCGTGGTGACCTGCCGCGAGGCCGATACCATCGACAGGATCATGGCGGAGATGACGGCGCACCGATTCCGTCACATGCCGGTGGTCGAGCGGGGACGGCTGATCGGCCTCGTCTCCATCGGCGACGTGGTGAGGATGCGGATCGCGGAAGCGGAAATGGAAGCCGCGGCGATGCGGGACTATATCGCCACGGGCTGACGTTCTTGTTGGAGCATGATCTTTTCGGAAAACCGGTTCCCACTTTTCCGGATCATGCTCTAAGCGGCGAGCGCGCGCACGGCGATCTTGATCTCGTCGATCTGCTTCTCGGCCGCTCGCGCACCGAGCGCGATCGCCTCGCTGGCGCGGTGAAAATCGAAGAGCCCGATGCCGCCCGTCTTCGGTCCGATGGTGATGTCGGGCGGGTCGCCGGCAAGCCGCGACCTGGCGATACGGTCCTGGGTGATGTTGATCGCGTCCATCATCACCGCCGACATGCCCGGCGCGCCATTGCTCCTGCCGAAAATCTGCCGGTGCAACAGATGCACCGCCGCGCGGCCGTTTGAGCCGAGGAGCTCGGCGCCGTCGGCGGGGATGGAGGACTCGGCGAAGGCTTCCTGATCGTGGATCACGCTGCCCTTGCCGAAGATGTCGTTGTTGAGATTGACGGCGATGACGATGCGGGCGCCGAGCGCTCGGCACACCGACACCGGGATCGGGTTGACCAGCGCGCCGTCGATCAGCCAGCGGCCGTTGATCTGCACCGGACGGAAGATGCCGGGCAGGGCAAAGGACGCTTTCAGCGCATTCACGAGGCTTCCTTTGTTGAGCCACACCTCATGTCCGGTGCCGAGCTCGGTGGCGACCGCCACGAACTTCCGCTCTAGCTTCTCGATGGCAAACTCTTGCAGATGATGCTCGAGGCGCGCGCTCAGGCGTTGCCCGGTGATGAGGCCCGAGCCCGCGAAATTGACGTCGAGAAAGCCGAAGATGCGGCGCCGGGTCAGCCCGCAGGCGAAATCCTCGAGCGCGTCGAGCCTGCCCGTGACGTAGCAGGCGCCGGCGACAGCGCCGATGGAGGTGCCGGCGACGATGTCCGGCTCGAGACCGGCCTCGATCAAGGTCTTGAGAACGCCGATGTGTGCCCAGCCGCGGGCCGCGCCGCCCCCAAGGGCGATGCCAATCGTCGGTCTTGCCAAGCTGCTCATGTTGCAGGCCCCATGCCGGTCGTCCGGCAACGCGTGGCCGCAGACGACCATGCTTGAGCTTTAACCGGCTTGGCCGAATGCGACGAATCTAGCCGCGAAACTTATATTACTCCGGAGTCTTTAAGGTTCTCTTTGCGGCATCAGCGTGACGGTAGACCGCTTCTGGGTCGAACTGCCGCTCTGCGTCGACGAAGCGCAGCGTCCGACCGTCGCCTGGCGCCGCTCCAAGGGGGACCGCACGATAGAAGCAGGACTTGCGGCCGGTGTGGCAGCAGGCCTCGCCGCCGGTCATCTCGACCTTCAGCCAGATCGCATCCTGATCGCAGTCGGTGCGCAGCTCGACCACGCGCTGGCCAATGCCGCTCTCCTCGCCTTTGCGCCACAGACGCGAGCGCGAGCGCGACCAATAATGGGCCTCTCCGGTCTCGATGGTGCGAGCGAGCGCCTCTTGGTTCATGTAAGCAAGCATGAGCACCTCGCCGGTCTTGGCAGAGGTGACGACCGCGGGAACCAGGCCTTCGGCGTCGAATCGCGGCGCGAAGACGGTCCCTTCCTCGATCTCGGCCTTGCTCTTCGGGTCAGAGGAGACGGCAGCTTTGGTCACCGCGATATATCCTTCGCGGCCGTTTCCGTCAGCCGCGGCCGCGGTCGGCCGCGAGCATCATGAAACGTGCCTGCTGCGCCGGATCCTCTTTGAAGATGCCGGTGAACTGGGTGGTGATGGTAGCGACGTCGGGCTTCTTGATGCCCCTGATGGACATGCACTGATGCACCGCCTCGATCATCACGGCCACGCCTTTCGGCTTCAGCGCCTTGTCGATGGTCTCGGCGATCTGGGCCGTCATGGTCTCCTGCGTCTGCAGGCGGCGGGCGAACACTTCAACCACGCGGGCGAGCTTGGAGATGCCCACCACCCGGTCAGTCGGGAAATAAGCGACATGGGCCTTGCCGATGAAGGGGATCATGTGGTGCTCGCAATGGGAGTGAAGCTCGATGTCGCGGAGCATCACGATGTCGTCATAGCCCGCCACCTCGTCGAAGGTGCGCGAGAGCACCTCCTGCGGGTCCTCGGTGTAGCCCGAGAAGAACTCGTCATAGGCGCTCGTGACGCGACGCGGGGTCTCGCGCAAGCCCTCGCGGTCCGGATCATCGCCGGCATAGGCGATCAGAGTGCGGACAGCCTCCTCGGCCTCTTCCCGCGACGGCCGCACGATGCCCGGCCCGCGACCCATCTCGGCTTGCGGCCTTGTCCGCAGTTTCTTCACCGTGGCGTCCATGAGACTGAAACTTTCCTTGTCTGGCTCAACGCATAGGCCCGTCGGCCGTTCAATTGGGATAGTATAGCCGGCTCGTCAACCTACCGGACGCGGTACTTCTTGCCCCCGCGCCCCTCTCAT
>JAENXG010000511.1 GCA_016649675.1 Methyloceanibacter sp. | reverse complement strand
GTGCCGGCAAGCTCGGGCCGCTCCTCCAAGAAGAATCTCAGCATTTCGCTTGAGGCATCGGGGCCGTGCGGATCGGTGTAAGTGCCATCCTGGCTGCCGCCGGACCAGGCATGGCCGCTGCCATGGATGAGCCATTGCTCCACCACAACCGTCCCGGTCTTGTCCCGAGTCACCGTGCGGGTATGCGCACGGATCGCGGTATGTCGAGCCTCCGCGCGCTCGATGCTCTCACCTTCCTTGGCCGCCCCCACGATGTTTGCAGCGTTCGACGGATGGACGATGTTGTCCGCATCGCCGTGGAAGACGATGGTGCGAATGCGAGGGCCGTCGTTTGCCGCGCTGCGCGACTTCCGTGACCGCAGACCTCGCGGCCCCGCATCGCCGCGCATTGCCGCGAACGCGGAAGGGAGATCGGCCGCCGACCTGTAAGGCAAGCCTGAATGGACGCCGACGGCGGCGTATAGATCAGGATAGGTCGCCCCCATCACGGCCGCCATGGCGCCGCCGGCGGAGAGACCCGCCACGAATACGCGGGCCGGATCGACATCGTAGGTGGCGATAATGTCCTTGGTGATGCCGGCAATGATGGATGGCTCGCCCGCCCCTCGTATCTGGTTCTCAGGCGTGAACCAATTCCAACACAACGATGCGTTTGCTGCTTTGGGCTGGCTCGGATAGGCGACGACCAATCCATGCTTCTCAGCGAGATCATTCATGCGGGTTCCGGCCGCGAAGTCGTCTCCATCCTGAGTGCCGCCGTGCAGCATCACGAGCAAACCCCGCCTGCCGACTGCGTGACGACTAGGAATATAGAGCTTGTAGCTGCGGCTCCCGGCGGCGCAGGCAAAGGAGCGGCTCAAGAACTGAGCACCCTCTGGGATCTCGAGTGCCTTGCGGGGCTTAACACCCACCAAGGCATCAAGACTGAAACTCCCAATCTTGACCTGAGGGAGTGTCCCGACTAACCCCTCTAGCGGGCCCGCCGTCCACGCGTTGGTCCGCGGTTGCGGTCGCAATCCTTCGGATCGCGCGTCCAGTTTCCCGTGGAAAGGAACCGTGAGATCACGCGCCGCGACATCTGGAGTGAGGTCAATGACACGACTTTCGATCGCCCGACCCTTAGCCGCCTGTGCGTGCGGAGGCGCTGATGGGACCACTTCTCGGCCCGACAAAGCGCTTTGAATGAGGCGCGTGGCTTCCATGAGCTTCTGAGCGCGCGTCAATTGCGTTGCCGCACGCATGGCGTTCGCAAGATCCATGTTCATGTCTTGGTTCCTTGGAGGTCGTGAGGATTTTCGAGTCGTCAGCCAATGCGATCGGCTAACGCGCTCTTGATTTCTTTGCTGGCATGAAGCGCACCCAGCACCGTGATTGATTCAATGGTCGCCAAAGCGAGTGCCGGCGTCACCTCCGGGGCAATGCTGGCGAGCCCAAGCACCTTGATGTGAAGTTTTTCGCCGGCGGCTTTGACGGCCTCCAGATCCGCGCTCGTATAGTGCCGAAGACCGAGCTCTAGCGTATGCCGCACGATCGATTTCCTGACCTCCTCGCCATGGGTCGAAAGCTGGTTGCGGATCGCCGTGCGAATGAAGTCGGTTCGGTTGGAATAAAAGCCCTCCTGCACCAGCAAATCGATATGGCCTAGGTCGACGTAACCGAGGTTGATCGTGATCTTTTCCGTTTCGCCCGCTTTGTCGCGAAGGCGATGAATCTCAGCGGCCATGACATTCTCCATCTTTGTGGATGGTATATGGATGTCAGCAGGATGGTCTTCAAGGGGGTTAAAGAGAAAAGGGAGCGTCGAGCGACTTCCGCTTGTGGAACTTAGCGGACCAAATCGAGGG
>JAENXG010000010.1 GCA_016649675.1 Methyloceanibacter sp. | reverse complement strand
CTTGGCCTTCACATTAGGGTGCTTCGTTGGATTGACCAGAATCACGCCGTATTGGTTGAACAGCTTGTCGTCGCCTTCGACGAGGACTTTGAAGTCGTCCTTGTTAGCGAAGGCCAACCAAGTGCCTCGATCGGTCAGCGCGTAGGCCTGTTTTCCTACCGCCGTGTTCAGGGTCGCGCCCATGCCGGAGCCGGTCTCAAGATACCAGCTTCCGCTCGATGCTTTTGGGTCGACGCCCGCCTCTTTCCATAACTTGAGCTCGGCCTTATGGGTGCCAGAGTCGTCTGCCCGGGAGGCGAAGGGAGCCCTCGCTTCGGCAATTTTCTTGAGAGCCTCTGGCGCCTGCTTCAGACCAGCGATCTTGGCCGGGTCGGCTCCCAGCCCCACGATGATGAAGTCGTTGTACATGACGGGGTAACGCTTCACGCCCCACCCATCCGCCACAAACTTCTCCTCATCCGACTGTGAGTGGACAAGCACCACATCACCATCGCCATTCTCGGCGTTCTTCAAAGCCTGGCCAGTGCCCACCGCGACGACGCGGACCTCGATACCAGTCTTCTTGGTGAAGAGCGGCAATATGTGCTCGAACAGCCCTGAGTTCTGGGTGGAGGTGGTCGACTGGACGATGATGAAATTGTCGTCAGCGCGCGGGACGCTTGGAGAAAGCCCGACAAGCGAGAGCGCCGCGAGGGCGAATTTCAGAAAATTTCGTCTTCCGGACGCAGCGGACATGAGCATGCTCCCTTTGGTCAAAGCACGAGTCTCCCGGCCATGAAGGCCCGCGCGACGTCGCTGTCGGGCTCTCTGAAAAAGCGCGGCGCCGGCTGATGCTCGATAATCTTGCCATGATGTAGAAAAATAATGTCTTGCGCGAGCCTTCGCGCCTGGCCCACGTCATGGGTCACGACGATCACCTTGATGCCCCTGTGCTGCGCGTCGATGAGCAGTCGCTCGATGGCGAGCGTCGAAGCAGGATCGAGGCTCGCGGTCGGCTCGTCCAGAAACAGGACGTCGGGAATAAGACTGAGCGCGCGCGCAAGGCACAGCCGCTGTTGCTCGCCGCCCGACAGCACGCGCGCCGGCGTGGAGGCGCGGCTCTCGAGCCCGGCAAGCTGCAAGGCTTGGTAGGCCCTTGGAAGGCGCTCGCTGCGCACCACGCCGCGCAAGCCGAGCGCGTGGGTGATATTTGCGGCCGCGGTGCGGCGGAACAGGACCGGTTTCTGGAAGACCATGGCTTGGCGCCGCCTGATCTGGCCGTTCATCGGAATACCAGCCCAGAGGATGTCCCCTTTGGTTGGCGCCATGAGCCCATGCATCAACCTAAGCAGCAGACTCTTGCCAGCGCCGTTCGGTCCCATAATGACGCTGATGCCCGGGTACTCGAGGCTGAGATCGACGCCGTCAATCAACCGCCGTCCCCCTGCCACAAGAGACAGCCCCTTCAGCTCAAGCGGCAGTAGCCTATCGGAGGTAAGTGCGAGTTCCTCCGGCGGCATGAAGGATGTGGGCCTATCAAGCATAGGCAAGATAGGAGGCGATCCTCCTGATCCCCATAAGCGCCGTATTGATGGCAAGGGCAATGGCAAGCAAGATCATGCCCAAGGCTAGTGCGAAAGCAATATTGCCCTTGGAGGTCTCGAGCGCGATCGCTGTTGTCATGGTCCGCGTCACGTGGTCGATATTGCCGCCGACGATCATCACGGCGCCGACCTCGGCGATGGCTCGACCGAAGCCCGCAAGGACCGCCGTGACCAAGCGATAGCGGCCGTCCCACAACAGAGTCGTCACGGTGGCCGCGGAAGACGCGCCGAGGGAGCGAAGCTGCTCGCGATATTCCTCGAGCAGATCCTCGCAGGTCTGGCGCGTCAGCGCAGCGATGATGGGGGTGATCAATATGACTTGCGCGATGATCATGGCTAGCGGCGTGTAAAGGAGCTGCAGCACCCCTAATGGTCCAGCGTTGGAAAGAAACAGATAGACGAAGAGACCTGCCACGACTGGCGGGAGACCCATCAACGCGTTGAGGACTGCGGCCAATACGCCCCGGCCGGCAAAGCGGTAGACAGCAAGCGCGCCGCCAATGGCAAAACCGATGATCGTAGCAATGACCACCGCCGTCAGCGTCACCTTCAGAGAAAGCCCAACGATTTCGATAAGCTGTGGATCGAGAAGGGAGATTTGCCGCAGTGCGGCGCGGAAAGCCTCGGAAAGGTCGAGCATTGGGGCGGACCTCGGCGGTTGAGGGACTTCTGGTCTACTTAGAGATTAGGCCGGACCGCCCTTAAAAAGAAGGCGAAGCGTGGGTTGCTTGCCGCTGCAAAGCAAGCGCTGTATCAAAAGAACCCTCTAGCTAGCCTTTGCGGACCTGCTTCCATAGATCGAGTCGCGAGGAGTAAGAACCGTGGCGCAGAAGATCGCAAACAACGGCGGTCCCGATCGGCCGGCCCGCAATGTGGGCTCGCGGAAGCGCGCGCGGGCCTTTCCCAAGGGGCGGCAGCTCGATGTCGAGGCGCTTCGGGAGGTGCGCGAGCTGCTGGGGTCGCGCCCCCGCCGCCCCGATTTCCTGATCGAGTTTCTGCATCTGATCCAGGATCGTTACCACTACCTCTCGGCCGCGCATCTGCGCGCGCTCGGCGACGAAATGCGCCTGCCTCAGGCCGCGGTCTACGAGGTCGCCACGTTCTATTCCCATTTCGACGTCGTGAAGGAAGGGGAGACTCCTCCGCCATCCACGACCATCCGCGTCTGCGATTCCATCACCTGCGAGCTGAAGGGAGCGGAGGCACTGCTCGCGGCGCTGAAGGCCAAGACGAACCCATCGGAGGTGCGCGTGCTGCGCGCGCCCTGCATGGGCCGATGCGATACGGCACCGGTTTGCGAAATTGGACATCTTCACGTCGATCACGCCACGCCTCGATCCGTAGAGGCCGTACTGCGAAGCGGGGACCGCGAGCCCGAGATCCCCCCCTATCAAAATCTGGCCGACTATCTGGCGGCAGGCGGCTATTCCGTGCTCGAGAGCTGCCGCTCGGGCAGGCGAGACTTCGATCAGATCGTGAGCGAGTTGCTTGATGCCGGCCTGAGGGGATTGGGCGGGGCTGGTTTCCCCACCGGGCGAAAATGGAAGATCGTCCGCGGCTATCCGGCGCCTCGACTGATGACCATCAACGGCGACGAGGGCGAGCCCGGCACGTTCAAAGATCGCTTCTATCTCGAGCGAGAACCGCACCGCATGTTCGAAGGGGCCCTGATCGCGGCCTGGGCGGTCGAGGCCGAGACGATCTACCTTTATATGCGCGACGAATATCCGGCCGTGCTGCATATCCTGGCCGAGGAGATCGCGGCCCTTGAGGATGCTGGCATCATTCGCAAAGGCCAGATCGAGCTTCGCCGCGGGGCCGGCGCCTATATCTGTGGCGAAGAGTCGGCCATGATCGAGTCGATCGAAGGCAAGCGGGGCTACCCGCGCAATCGTCCGCCCTACATTGCGGAGGTCGGCCTATTTGGACGTCCGACCCTCAATCAGAATGTTGAGACGCTCTATTGGGTGCCGGAGATCCTGGCCAAGGGTGCAAAGTGGTTCGCGGATCAGGGCATCAATGGCGCCAAAGGCCCGCGCTCCTGGTCCGTATCGGGACGGGTGAAGAAGCCTGGCGTGATCTTGGCGCCGGCCGGGGTGACAGCGCGTGAGCTGATCGAGCGCGCGGGCGGCATGGAGGAGGGTCACATCTTCAAGGCCTACCTGCCCGGCGGGGCGTCGGGAGGCATCCTGCCGGCAAGCCTCGCGGATCTGCCCCTCGATTTCGGAACTCTCGATAAATACGGCAGTTTTGTCGGGAGCCATGCCATCGTCGTCTTCTCCGACGGCGACGACATCGCTGCCGTGGTCCTAAATCTGCTGCGGTTCTTCAAGGATGAATCCTGCGGCCAATGCACGCCCTGCCGCGTCGGGTGCGACAAGGCGGTTGCTTTGCTCGAAACGCGGGAGTGGGACGCAGAGCTGCTCAACGAGCTTGCCCAGGCCATGCGCGATGCGTCGATCTGCGGCCTTGGACAGGCGGCTCCCAACGCCTTCATCACGGCGCTGGAGCATTTTACCGACGAGCCCGCCCGGACCGAGGCAGCGGGGCAGCGGGGCAGCCGGATCGATACTAGATTGGACGAAAGCGCTAGCGAATAGCGAGCCTGGCAAGGAAAGTCCGGATCATGACCGACAAGCTCCTTTTCACCATCGACGGCAAGGTCGTGGCTGCCCGGCCCGGCGAAACCATATGGCAGGTCGCCCAACGCGAGGGCATCGACATCCCGCATCTTTGCTGGCTGCCAGAGCCCGGCTACCGCGCCGATGGCAATTGCCGCGCCTGCATGGTCGAGATCGATGGCGAGCGCGTGCTGGCTGCCTCCTGCATCCGCAAGCCGGCACCCGACATGGTGGTGAAGACGGCGACAGATCGCGCCGTGAAGGCGCGCCGCATGGTCATGGAGCTCCTGCTCGCCGACCAACCGCCGCGAGAAGACTCGCCCGACCGCGTCTCCCCATTCTGGCATTGGGCCGAAGTTCAGGGGATCGATGGCTCCCGCTTTCCTGCCCATGGCATTCCGCGCCCCGACCTTTCCCACCCGGCAATGGCGGTCAACCTCGACGCCTGCATCGACTGCGGGCTCTGCGTTCGCGCCTGTCGAGAGGTTCAGGTCAACGATGTGATTGGCATGGCTTTCCGCAATATTGGCGCGAAACCTGTATTCGACTTCGACGATCCTATGGGCCTGTCCACTTGCGTGGCTTGCGGGGAGTGCGTCCAGGCGTGCCCAACCGGCGCACTGATGCCGAAATCCATCGTCGATCCGATCACCCAGCACGGCAGCCGGGAGGTCGACCGGGAGGTTCACTCGGTCTGCCCCTATTGCGGCGTGGGCTGTCAGATCAGCTACGAGATCAAGGACAACCACATCGCCTTCGTGCAGGGCCATAATGGACCCGCCAACGAGAACCGGCTGTGCGTAAAGGGACGCTTCGGGTTCGACTATGTAAACAACCCACAGCGGCTCATGAAGCCGCTGATCCGGAAGCCTGGCCTACCGAAGCGGCTCGACGTTGATCCCTCCAACCCATTCACCCATTTCCGCGAGGCGAGCTGGGAGGAGGCTCTCGATTTTGCCGCGCGTGGACTTGCAGGAGTGGCCGAGAAGCACGGCAAAGAGGCGATTGCGGGCTTCGGCTCCGCGAAATGCTCGAACGAGGAAGCCTATCTGTTCCAGAAGCTGATCCGCACGCGGTTTCGCAATAACAATGTCGATCACTGCACGCGGCTCTGTCATGCATCGTCGGTCGCCGCGCTCATCGAGGGCATCGGCTCCGGCGCCGTGACCGCGACCTTCAATGAGGTCGAGCACGCCGATGTCATCATGGTCATCGGCGCCAATCCCACGGAGAACCACCCGGTGGCCGCGACCTTCTTCAAGCAGGCGGCAAAACGCGGCGCCACCCTCATCGTCATCGATCCGCGCGGCGTGGCGCTCCGCGAGCACGCCAACTACATGTTGCAATTCAAGCCCGCCAGCGATGTGGCGCTGCTCAACGCCATCATGCACGTGATCGTCGAGGAGGGTCTCTACGACGTGCAGTATCTACAGGCGTATACCGAGGACTTCGAGCGCCTGAAGCAGCACGTGACGAGCTACAGCCCCGAATCCGTGGCTGCTCTCTGCGGCATCGACGCCAAGACTATCCGCACGGTTGCACGAACCTTCGGTCGCGCCGAGCGCGCTATGATCTTCTGGGGCATGGGCATTTCCCAGCATGTGCACGGCACGGACAACGCCCGCTGCCTCATCGCGCTTGCCTTGATGTGCGGCCAGATCGGCAGACCCGGCACCGGCTTGCATCCCTTGCGCGGTCAGAACAACGTGCAAGGCGCTTCCGATGCCGGCCTCATTCCCATGTTCTATCCGGACTATGCCGACGTTAAGAGCGACCTCGTCCACAAAAAGTATGAGGAGCTCTGGAAGACACCGCTGTCCACGAAGACCGGTCTCACCGTGGTCGAGATCATCAACGCGGCGAACGCGGGCGAAGTCAGAGGGATGTACATCATGGGCGAGAATCCGGCCATGTCGGACCCCGATCTCGACCACGCCCGGGCCGGCCTCGCCAAGCTCGAACATATGGTCGTGCAGGACATCTTCCTGACCGAGACGGCGATGCTCGCAGACGTCGTGCTCCCGTCCTCGGCATGGCCGGAAAAGTCAGGCACCGTGACGAACACGAACCGGCAGGTGCAGATGGGCCGCAAGGCGCTCGATCTGCCCGGCGACACGCGCGAAGATCTTTGGATCACGGTCGAGCTGGCCAAACGGCTTGGCCTCAAGTGGAGCTACAAACACCCATCGGAAGTCTTCGCCGAAATGAAGCTTGCAATGCCCTCTCTCGACAACATCACCTGGGAGCGCCTGGAGCGGGAATCCTCCATCATGTATCCGTGCCCGGCACCGGATCACCCAGGCGAGGCAATCGTCTTCGGGGACGGCTTCCCCACCAAGACCGGCCGCGCCAGGCTCGTGCCGGCCGATGTGTTGCCCCCTGCCGAGGTGCCGGACGAGGAGTACCCATTGGTGCTGATCACCGGGCGTCAGCTCGAGCACTGGCACACGGGGGCCATGAGCCGCCGCGCCGACGTGCTCGACCAGCTCGAGCCTGGACCGACCGCGAGCCTGCATCCGGCGACGCTGGGACGCTTTGGCGTTGCGCCAGGTCAAAACATGCGTGTGACCACCCGCAGGGGAACCATCGAACTCGCCGCCCGAGCTGACCGAAGCATCCAGGAGGGGGTGATCTTCATCCCGTTTGCCTATGTCGAGGCAGCGGCGAACATCCTCACCAATCCGCAGCTTGATCCTATCGGGAAGATTCCTGAGTACAAATATTGCGCCGTAAAGATCGAGGCGGCGCAGGGACAAGAACGCGCGCCGACAGAGCGAAGTCTGAACGTGACAGCTTCTGGTCTGTAGCCTTAGCTTAACAGGATGGTATCGACCATGCGTGTCGTCGGCGTCATCCTCGCCGGCGGTAGATCAAGCCGGATGGGGGGCGGCGACAAATGCCTGTTGCCGCTCGGCGGCAGACCGGTCCTCGCCTCCGTCCTCGCTCGCTTGAAGCCTCAGGTCTCTGACCTCATTATCAATGCGAACGGGGACGCGTCCCGCTTTGCAGATTTTGGTCTTCCGGTCATCGCCGATACCGTCGGGGGTCTTGCCGGACCGCTTGCAGGCGTGCATGCAGGGCTCAAATGGGTAAAGGCAAACGCCCCTGGCGTGGGCTACATCGTGACAGTTGCGAGCGATACCCCGTTCTTCCCCTCTGATCTGGTTCACCGATTTCTGGCCGAGCTGAAGGAACATCCGGCTCTGCTCGTCGCGACGTCGGAGGAAGGCGTGCACCCGGTCGTTGGGCTTTGGCCCGTCGCGATGGCCCCTCAGCTTGAGGAATCGCTGGCGCAGGGCATGCGAAAGGTCGGCGCCTGGACCAAGCAGCACGGCGCCCGCGAAGTATTTTTCGCATCGGTTAGGGTCGGCGGGAGGCATGTCGACCCATTCTTCAATATCAACCGACCAGAGGAGCTCGCCGAGGCGAACGCCCTCTTGCAGACGGCTTCTCCATGATCCCACCTCTCTTTGGCGTGGTTGGTTGGAAGAATTCGGGCAAGACCGCGCTCCTGGTCGGCCTTGTCAGCGAGCTTACCCGTCGCCGTTACGCCGTTTCAGTAATCAAGCATGCGCATGCCAGTTTCGAGATCGATCACGAAGGTCGCGACTCCTTCAAGATGCGCGCGGCGGGCGCTCGCCAGGTGGCGCTTTCCTCGCCCCGGCGCTTTGCCCTGATGCGCGAGCTTGGTGGCGCGCCGGAGCTATCCTTCGAGGAGATTCTCGCCTATGCCGGCCCCTGCGATCTCGTCTTGGTCGAGGGATTCAAGCGCGAGGTGTTTCCGAAGATCGAGATCCGCAGAGACGGCGCCGCGTCCCGGGAGCCGCTCGCCGGAACGTTTCCGCAGATTGTCGCCATCGCGTCCGATCGCCCGGCGGACGAGAAAGAACCGTTGCCGGTGTTCCGGCTTGACGCCGTCGCCGGCATGGCCGACTTCATCATGGCTCATCTCGGGCTCGGTCAGAAATGACGGCCAAGCTGAACGATGATTGTTTCGTCCTCGATAAGGACCGGATCGCTCACCACGAGGCCCTCGCCATCCTCAGGTCTCGGGCGTGCACCGCAGTGGAGAGTGAAGAAGTTCCACTGGCTGAAGCTGCCGGACGCTTTCTCGCCGAGGCGCTCGTATCGCCTCGACCCATTCCTGCCCACGACAATGCCGCCGTCGACGGCTATGCCTTTGCCCATTCCGCTTACAACAAGGAGGAAGGCGCAAGGTTGATCGTGGCCGGCGAAGCCTCGGCAGGCCATCCGTTCCAAGCCATTCCCGCACCAGATAATGCCGTCCGCATTTTTACTGGCGCCGTCATGCCGAGCGGTCTCGACACCGTAGTGATGCGGGAAGACGCTCGCCTCGAGCAGAAGGGAAATGAGCGTTGGGTGCATATTCCCCCCGGTCTGAAGCAAGGCGCCAATCGCCGGCTTGCCGGGGAGGACTCCAAGCCAGGCGACGTGCTGGTTGAGGTCGGCGCACGACTCCGCCCCCAGGAAGTGGCGGCCGCAGCCGCAACCGGGCTTGATCGGCTTCGCTGCTATGCGCCCCTCAAGGTTGCCATTGTCTCGACCGGGGACGAGATCCTGAGGCCTGGCGAGGCCTTCTCACCCGGCAAGGTCTACGACGCCAATGCGGCGATGCTTGAGGGTCTCATCCGAGCGGCGGGAGCAGAGGCGGTGGACCTGGGCATCTTGCCGGACAAGGCCGAGCTCGTCCGCGCGGCTCTGTTCGACGCAAGCCGCAGATACGACGCGGTCGTGATCTCAGGAGGCGCGAGCCAAGGCGCTGAGGATCATGTCGTGCGCAGCATCGATGCGCTTGGCAAGCGCCACCTTTGGCAGATCGCCATCAAGCCTGGAAGGCCGATGAGCTTCGGCCAGATCGGCGACTGCGTCGTGCTGGGACTCCCCGGCAATCCGGTTGCGGTCTTCGTCTGTTTCTTGATCTATGTGAGGCCGGTGCTAACACGACTTGCGGGCGGCGTATGGCCAGAGCCGGTGAGCTTTCCCGTGCCCGCCTCGTTCGCGCAAAAAAAGAAGGTGGGGCGGCGCGAGTTCTGGCGCGCAAGGCTTACGCGAACCGGCGGACGGCTAGCGGTAGCGAAGTTCGCTCGTGACGGGTCTGGACTGATCTCGTCTATGCGGGAGGCAGACGGCTTGATCGAGGTCGCCGAGGATGTGAGCGAAGTCAGGGAGGGTGATATGGTCGACTTTATTCCCTTCACTGAGTTCGGACTGCCGCCGTCCTGACTTAGGCGACGTGGCTGGTCAATTCTCCGCTGATGCGATGCGGATGAGTGAAGACCTCAAAGCCGTCCTTTCGGGCGATGGCTACCAGAGTCATGCCGGCCGCATCCGCCATGCGCACAGCCAAGGCTGTGGGAGCTGAGACGGCGACGATTATCGGGCCTCCAATGGCCGCTGATTTCTGCACCATCTCGACTGAGACGCGGCTGGTCAGCACGATAATGCCTTGTTGAGGCGTGGCATTCTCGCGCACGAGTGCACCGGCGAGCTTATCGAGGGCGTTGTGGCGTCCAACGTCCTCCCGCACGGCTACCAGGCCGCGGGCGGGATCCCAGAAGCCTGCGGCGTGTACCGCACGAGTCTCGTGGTTCAGCGTCTGTTGCGGAAAGAGCGAGTTTACCGCCGTCATGATTTGATCCGGCGTGAAAACGAGGCCTTCACCCACGGAAGGCGGTGGCCGCATCGCCTCGAGCAAACTCTCAATGCCGCAGAGCCCGCACCCCGTTGGGCCGGCCATCTTTCGGCGGCGTCCAAGAAACTCGGCGGCATGCGGTGCCTTCAGCCAGATCCGCAGCTCGATGCCGACATCGTCCTCGGCGATCTCTACGCTTTCGATCGCATCCCTCGATGGGATCACACCCTCGGTAAGGCTGAATCCGACGGCAAAGTCCTCGAGGTCCTGCGGCGTCGCCATCATCACCGCATAGGATGCAGTGTTGAAAGTGAAGGCGACCGCCGTCTCTTCGGGAATGGCGCGTTTGCTGCGGACTTCACCGTCGGCGCGCCAAATGGAGCGGCGAACGCTAACAACAGGACGAGCCAAATATCTGCTCCCCTTAGGACAATAGCCGCCGAGGCTAGTCGTTCCTCTTTGAGCTTACCAGGATCCCAGGCCAGCCCCAGGTTCGGAATTCGGTCGCGAATCTGGGAGTCCTGACAACAACAATGTCTGCTTCAAGCACATTCGGACCAGGACGACGTTTGCGCCACGGGGTCACTAACTGACCCCTGGTAGCACCCGATCAGCCACCGATCGACGCCTTTCTCCCACAATCGGGAGGCTGACAGCCAGCAGCTACGTCAGACTGCACAAGGGTCGCCAGTTCGTTGTCGAAACGCGCGTGCAGGATCGCTATTGCATGTTGCTCGTCTGACCAGCGACGCAGGTCTCTCGGCTTCGATTGTTCAAGCCGAATGAACTCGTAAAGCGCTTGAGCGATGATGTAAGACTCGCGTTCGGTCACGCCTTTGGGATCAGCCATGTTGCTGCCTGTCCGTTCTCTGCGGCAGCCTTGGGGGCTACCGATCCCAGCCACCCAGGAGGATGCTAGCTCTAATTCAGGCAAAGAAGAAGCCCCGTGACCGCAGAGAAGGCCGCTTGTAAGAGGCAATGGAGCCAGAACGTCAGGTCCCGCAGATCCCAGATCTGCTCCAGCATAGCGCAGCGAGTGCAGCACTCCAGAGCCGGCATCCGCTTCTGGCACTAGGTGGGCGAACCCGATGGGCGCTACGAATCAGCAAGTGACCCATAGGAGACATGTGGGAGATCCGCTACGCACCAGCCCTGGCAGCGGTACATTCTACATCGGCGCTCTGAGCACACTCCGAATCGGCCGCCGCTGGGCTAGCAAGCGAGAGGCGAATGACGAAGACGAACCTTCAATTCTATCCTGTGTGGGACAGGCCGACGCGGTGGTTCCATTGGATCAATTTTGTTTGTGTCGTTGCCCTGGCCGCCATTGGTACCGCCATCCTCTACGATAAAGAGCTCGGTGTTACCGACGGTGGTAAGATCCTCTTGAAGACCACCCACGTTTGGTTCGGCTACGTCTTCGCCGTCAATTTGGCTTGGCGTCTCGCCTGGGCCTTCATTGGCAATCGGCACGCAAGCTGGTCCGCAATTCTTCCGTTCCACAAGGGCTACGGAGCAGCGTTCAGGACCTATCTGCGTGAACTGATCCGCGGCGATGTGCGCCCCTACCTAGGTCACAACCCCGTTGCGCGCGCGATGATCTCGATATTCCTCATCCTCCTCATGTTGCAGGCCGTCACGGGTCTCGTTCTCGCTGGGACGGATATCTACTATCCGCCGTTCGGTCGTTGGATTGCCAGCTGGATTGTGGCGCCCGGGGCCAATCCTTCGACGATTGCCCCATACGACAAGACCGGCATCGATCCCGCATCGTGGGAGGCGATGCGCTCGTTCCGCTCAGCATTTGTGACCGTCCACTACTGGAACTTCTACGCACTTCTTGCCGTGATCGTGATCCATATTGTCGGAGTGGTTGTGACCGAGCTGCGCGAAGGAGGCGGCATCGTCTCCGCCATGTTTACGGGGCGAAAGGTATTCGATCGGGAACCAGCAGACGATGTCGGGGCCAGCACCTGACAAGACACAGGGACGTCACGAAGCCGAACAGCATCTCGTGAATATGCCAAGCCAGCGGATTGAACCGGCTCGGCAAGGCGCCGCCCGCAACGAAGATAACGATCCATAGCGCGAGCGCGGCCCGCTGCTCATACACCGGCCGCAAGGAAAAACGGCCGGAAGCCCTGGCTCAGGGGGACGGGCGTGGCAGCTGCTCGCTCCACTCTTGCCTCACTTCTCATGGCGCGCGCCGGTTCGGTCGCGCCAGCAAACGTGTCCTGAGTGCTGCCGGGCTTCCGCACATCAGAATAGCGACCATCCGTGACTCCCCGCGACCGCGCCCAAGATCGTGATCAGGCTGAGCCCAACCAGGAGCCAATGCGCTCCTTGCAACCAGGCAAAGGCCAATTTCGGCCGGGCGGTGGCCCATCCGTGGAAGTGGCGGCGCAAGATGAGCGGCTCGGCGACGAACAGCACGAATATGAACAGGAGCCACACGCCGACCATGGCGTGCATCCACCAGAACGTAGCCGAGGAAAACCGCCCCCAAAGATCAAGTCGCGCAACCATGTAGAAGCCGGTGATGCCGACGATGATCGCCGCGGTGCGAGCCTGCCAAATAAAACGGCGCTCGATCGCGTGAAGTGCCTTGAGCCGATCGTGGCCAAGATCACCCCGCCGGATCGCCGGCAGGATAACGCTCGTCGCCATCGCCGCGCCGCCGATCCAGATGACGACGGCGAGCACGTGCAAAGCTCGCGCGAGGACGACCTCATCCATGCCCACTCCTCCAGTACCGAACGCCCCCATGTTTCGCGCGGTTAGCGGCGGGCGCTTCCCCGATCTCTCGACAGTTTGAGCTACCGGCTTCCGTCCGCCTTTGCGCCAGAGCAAAACTCTCCTCCCCCACCCGAGGGCGTTAAGGCGCCGGTTGGGGCGCTGGCCCGTCGCGCCGAAAGGTGAGCACCAGGACGTCGCGTGAGGCTTTCAAGCCAGGATCCAACGGAACGATGGGCGTAACGCCGTGACGCACGCGCCGATCATCGAGAAAGACCGCGTCGAGCGGCTCGGTGAGCGTAAACTCGCCAAGCGACCGTCCCTCAGGATCGAAGATCTGAGTGACGCCGCTCGATACATTGCAACGATTCACCAGCAGGACGCAGACCCAATCGACGCCATCCCGGTGGGCACCTTCGGGTGTCGGCAGGCCCGACTGGCCGCTGCCGGCTTCGATTCGGAACTGATGCATCTCCGCATGCCACGGCGCCCCGTTTGCGCCGGCGGGCGACGCCGCATCGAAGATCGTCGTGCAGACCCCAAGAATGCCTCGCGTGAATCCGTTGGCGGACACGCTGTCCGACACTGGCGCGAACCAGCGCTCAATCCCGCCGTTGAGAGGATTGTGGTCCCGACTTTGATAGTGAGGCTGATGGGGCTTGCGCGTGACGGCTCCGCTGGAGGCGGCGAATGCCGCAAAGCGCCTCCGGCGGTAGCGGCCTCCATCCGCCATGTACAGGTCCAGTCCAAGATCGTTCCAACTGGAAGCGAAAGCGGGCCATGCATCGAGCCCCCGCATCCGCATGATGGAGCGCATGTCCTTGCCGCTGCGAAACGCAAAGCCGTCGCGAGTGATGTCCTCGGCGATTCGGGCGAAGGCCGGCGTCACGTCCTGGCCGGCATGTGTATCGGTGGATGGCGATGAGATCGACGTCATGGCGCAAACTATTTCTCGAAGCGTGCAGCAAGAAGCGCATCGGTCAGACCACTAGCCTCAGCTGAACATTGACAGCTTTCCGAAGTCCGCAAGACCGAAGGGTGAGCCGTTCTTCATGGTGATGGCATAGGGCTGCTTGGCCCGTGTCTTAATAGCGCGCCACAGCGCATCTCACGAATATTTTAGTCCCATCGCCTCCGAGAGGTTAGCGAGAGACGCCTAGATTCCTTCGAACAGGTTGCCAGCAAGTAGGACTAAGTAGCTGATAAAAAGCGTGGCGAAGGGGTGGTTGCCTACTACTGGAATCTCGACGCCGGAGAAACGCAAACCCAGGGCTAGGATTGCTACGATGGCGGAGATGAGCAACGTCAATTGTGTCGGTGGTGTGAGTCGTAAAGCCATGGTGTCCCCCCAAGTGCAGAAGTTGGACGGCGAAGAATCATTGAATGGCCGCGCAAGGCAGGCCTCGGCTTCGGCCACGCGCGCCCTTTACTGTCAAAGCAAATGGTCTATTTGGCGGTGTGCCTCGGCAGGTCTTTACCGAGGAGATTCTAGCGCCTCCGCCGTTTTCTCACCCGCCAATCAAGTAGGCACTACGCACTAAGCGCGCGTCCCCTTAGCTCACTGCTTCGGGTTTGCCGCTAACTGCTCGCCTTTGGCTTCTTCCGCGGCACGAGCGGGTGTAGACCCGTTCGAGGCGATCAGGAGCATAAAGGGACAGACGAAGCCATCCCCGAGCTCGACAGCAGTTCCGAAATCGCACGTGTCGACCCATGCTCATTCCGCGGTTTTCACGTACGTCGCCATCGGCGGGCAGACGCAAACGAGATTGCGGTCGCCATAGACGTTGTCGACGCGGTTGACCGGCGGCCAGTATTTGTCGACGCGGAAGGCGCCGGCCGGAAAGCAGGCGGCCTCGCGGGAATAGGGCCGGTCCCACTCGTCGACGAGGTCCTCAACGGTGTGCGGAGCGTTCTTCAGCGCATTGTTCTTCTTGTCGGCGCGTCCATCCTCGATCGCGAGGGCCTCCTCGCGAATGGCGAGCATGGCGTCGCAGAATCGGTCGAGCTCCGCCTTCGTCTCCGACTCCGTCGGCTCGATCATCAGGGTTCCGGGCACCGGCCAGCTCATAGTCGGGGGATGGAAGCCGCAATCGATGAGCCGCTTGGCGATGTCGTCGACGGTCACTCCTGCGCGCTCGTTGAGCGGGCGCGTATCGATGATGCACTCGTGCGCGACGCGCCCGTGCTTCCCTGTGTAGAGCACGTCGTAGGCGCCGGCGAGCCGCTTCGCGATGTAATTGGCGCTGAGGATCGCGACGCGCGTCGCCTGGGTGAGCCCTGCCCCGCCCATCATGAGACAATAGCTCCACGAGATCGGCAGGATCGACGGCGAGCCGTAAGGCGCGGCCGATACTGTCAGCGCACCACCGCCCGTCTCGGGATGGCCGGGAAGGAAGGGCACGAGGTGCGCCTTGACGCCGATCGGGCCCATGCCGGGTCCGCCACCGCCATGGGGGATGCAGAAGGTCTTGTGCAGGTTCAGATGGCCCACATCGGCGCCGACATCACCCGGACGTGCGAGCCCGACCAGCGCATTCATGTTGGCGCCGTCGAGGTAGACCTGGCCGCCGTTCGCATGGGTGATCCGGCAGATATCGAGCACGGTCTCCTCGAACACGCCGTGGGTCGACGGGTAGGTAATCATGGCCGCCGCGAGTGTCTTCGCGCTGGCCTCGGCCTTGGCGCGGAAATCGGCGAGGTTGATGTTGCCATCCACATCCGTCGCGACCACGACCACCTTCATGCCGCACATAGACGCTGACGCCGGATTGGTGCCATGCGCGGAGGCCGGGATGAGGCAGACGTTGCGATGCCCCTCCCCGCGGCTCTTGTGGTAGGCGCGGATCGTCAAGAGACCCGCGTACTCCCCTTGCGCGCCGGAGTTGGGCTGCATCGATATGGCGTCGTAGCCGGTGATCCGGCACAGCTTCTCCGACAGGTCCTTGAGCATCTCGGCGTAGCCGAGCGCCTGATCGGCTGGGACGAACGGGTGGATCTCGGCAAACTCCGGCCACGTGATCGGCAGCATCTCGGCCGTCGCGTTGAGCTTCATCGTGCACGAGCCGAGCGGGATCATTGCGCGGTCAAGCGCCAAATCGCGGTCCGCGAGACGGCGCATGTAACGCGTCATCTCGCTCTCCGCCCGGTTCATGTGGAAGACCGGGTGAGTCAAATAGGCCGACTGGCGGATGAACTGCTTGGGCAGACGGTATTCGGGATCTTCGTCACGGTAGACGAGGCCGTAGCCGCCGAACGCGCGCCAGACGGCTTCAAGCGTGGCGGGCCGCGTCCGCTCATCGACCGTGATGCCGATCCGGTCGCGCCCGACCTTGCGCAGGTTGACGTCATTGTCGACGGCGTTCTTCATGATCAGTCCCTGATAGGGCCCGACCTCCACCGTGATTGTGTCGAAGAAGGACTCAGGGCTGATCGTGAAGCCGAGTGAGGACAGTCCGTCAGCGAGACGTGCCGCCTTGCGGTGCACGCGCTCGGCGATGGCCTTCAATCCCTTGGGCCCATGGAACACCGCATACATAGAGGCAATGACTGCGGGCAGTACTTGCGCGGTGCAAATGTTGGATGTCGCGCTTTCGCGCCTGATGTGCTGCTCACGCGTCTGCAGTGCGAGGCGGTAGGCACGGTTTCCACGTGCATCGATCGAGACCCCGACGATACGGCCGGGCAGAGCGCGCTTATATGCGTCCTTCACGGCGATATAGGCCGCGTGCGGTCCACCGTAGCCCATCGGCATTCCGAACCGCTGCATGGAGCCGACCGCGATATCCGCCCCCATTTCGCCCGGCGGCTTCAAGAGCGAGAGTGCTAGAGGGTCGGCGGCAATCACGGCGAGCGCCTTGGCGGCATGCAACTTCGCGACCAGTTCGGAGAAGTCGTGGAAGGCGCCGCATACGCCCGGGTACTGGAAAAGTGCACCGAAAACCGTCTCTGCGTCCAAATCCTTGAACGGATCGCCGATGACGATCTGCCAGCCGAGTGGCTCCGCGCGCGTCTTGAGCACGGCTATCGTTTGCGGCAAGCACTCCTCGTCCACGAAGAAGGCAGTGGCCTTTGACTTCGTGACGCGGTGCGCAAGCGCCATCGCCTCGGCCGCTGCGGTTGCCTCGTCCAGGAGCGAGGCGTTGGCGACATCGAGCGCCGTCAGATCCGCGACCAGTGTCTGGAAGTTCAGAAGCGCTTCGAGACGCCCCTGGCTGATCTCCGCTTGATAGGGCGTGTAGGCGGTGTACCAAGCCGGATTCTCGAGGATGTTGCGTTGAATGGCGGGCGGCATGATGGTGCCATGGTAGCCCTGGCCGATGAGCGACGTCAGCACGCGGTTCTTGTCGGCGACCGTCCGCATCCGATCAAGCACGCCGCGTTCGGACAGCGGACGGCCGAAATCGAGCGGCGTCTCCTGACGGATCGCCTTCGGCACGGTCTCCGAGATCAGCTCTTCGAGGCTGGAAGCACCTACGGTGCGCAGCATCTCCGCCATCTCCTCGGGAGATGGCCCGATATGACGGCGGTTGGCGAAGTCGTAGGGCTCGTATCTGTCAGAGGAGGTCATCAATACACCGCTCAATCGATCAGCTTCTTGTAGGTAGCCTCGTCCATGAGGCCATCCATCTCCTTGATGTCCTCGAGCCTTAGCTTGAAGAACCAGCCTGCGCCCTGCGGGTCCGCGTTGACGACCGCGGGATCCTCGACGATGGCTTGATTTACCTCGGCCACCTCGCCGGCGACCGGCGCGAAGACGTCGGAGGCGGCCTTCACGGATTCGACGACTGCCGCGTCATCGCCTTTCGCGAGCTTGGCGCCAACGTCGGGCAGCTGGACGAAAACGATGTCACCGAGCAGCGTCGTCGCGTGCTCGGTGATCCCCACCGTCGCGATGTCCCCTTCGAGCTTAAGCCACTCGTGCTCTTCGGTGTATTTCAGCAATGCATCCTCCTGGTAGAGGGGCGGCTCAGCCGCGTTTGTACTTAGGCACAATGAATGGGAGCGTCGTGACGGTGACAGGCAAGCGCTTGCCGCGCACCTCAGCGAAGACCCTTGTTCCGGGCACTGCAAGCGCGGCCGGTAGATAGCCCATCGCAATGGGGGCATCGAGGCTTGGACCGAAGCCACCCGAAGTCACTGAACCTACATGCGAGCTTGCGTCCGCTTCGGCATAGAGAGGCACGCCGGCACGCACAGGTGCCCGTCCCTCGGGCCGCAGGCCGACGCGATGGCGAGATGCACCGTATTCAAGCTGCCCGAGGATGATGCCGGCGCCTGGGAAACTGCCCTCGCGTGGGCCGCCTCGGCGGCGTGCCTTCTGGATCGCCCATGACAACCCCGCTTCGACCGGCGTCGTCCTCTCATCGATGTCCGAGCCATAAAGGCAAAGCCCCGCTTCCAGGCGAAGCGAGTCCCGCGCGCCGAGTCCAATCGGTGCAACGCTCGCATTCGCGAGCAATCCCTCCGCGATCTCGCCAGCGCTGTCGGAGGGAATAGAGATTTCGAATCCGTCTTCCCCTGTGTAGCCCGAGCGCACAACTATGCACTGCGCGCCCATCAATGCCAGCATCCGCACGTCCATGAACCGCATGCTGGTGCACTCCGGCGCGAGAGGCGCTAGCACCGCCTCCGCTTTCGGCCCCTGAAGCGCGATCAGCGCTCGATCGGGCTGTTCGATCTCGCACGCATTCCCAAGTTGGGTTCGCAACCGCACTTCATCTGCCGCCTTGCAGGCTGCGTTGACGACGAGCAGCAGATAATCGCCGCAATTTGCGACCATCAGATCATCGAGAATGCCGCCGCGTTCGTTCGTGAAGAACGCATAGCGCTGGCCCCACGGCGCGAGGCCGAGGATATCGACTGGCAGGAGTCCTTCGAGCGCACGTGCCGCCTCGGCAACGTCGCCGGACTTCCCACGCAGAACGAGTTGGCCCATGTGCGAGACATCGAACAGACCGGCGGCTGTGCGCGTATGAAGATGCTCCTTGAGTATGCCCAGCGGATATTGGACCGGCATCTCGTAACCGGCGAATGGCACCATCCGTGCGCCCAACTTCACGTGCAGAGCATGCAGCGGCGTGCGCTTCAGCGCCTCACCCGATGTCATGGCAGTGTCCGCGCTCATGCAGAGCGTTTACCTCCATCGAGCAGGGCCATCCGCCGAAAGTCAGGCGGAGGCCGAACAGACGCGAAGCGCTTCTTTCGTTCCCCACTTCGCCTCAAATCCCCTTGTCGATGTTCCGGTCAAGCGTCAGGGGGTTCGGGCACCGTGATTAGTGCGGCGCCCGACCGCCTCGCATCGAAGGCTAAGACAGGGGCGCACCCTTCTCGCGACTGAGGCGGACCCGAATCATGTGCGGGCAGCGGTGGTCGTCTCGGCAAAGCTCCTGGCAATGCATGTAGTAAAGGCATTCATTGACGTTGATCTGCCCTTCCGGATGAATAGACTGCACCGGACACTGTCACCCCTCAGTTGGCCGCGCTCATCTGAATCAGCAGAAATGAGAGAGCAAGCACATTGATCGCCCAAGCCACGGTAAGCGAGCGGGCTAACGACGTCCACAATACAGGATCATAATCGTATGGACGGCCCTCGATGTTCTCAGCGCAGCGCCAGACGCTGACCAGAATCCAGCCCGTATAGATCGCTAGGCCAGCTACCATTAGAATCAAACCGGGCAGAGCGACCCAATGTCGTAATCCAGCCGTCGCAATGACGCCTGTAAGCCCCACGCTGAGGAGTACGCCGTGCAGTCAGTAGATCTTCCACAGCGTCGCGGATTTCCCGGGATTTTTGCCGTCGACTGGTAAGAGTCGGGAGAGAGACCAAAAACAGCAGACTAGATAGCTGAGAGCATCGGATTCGAACTCAGCATCTCACCATGATGGTAATTTACCAATGGAGAGCCTGATTAGCGGAGCCGCGAAGCCGACGGAGCTCTTGTCAGGATAAGCGTTTCGCTTCGAGGTGGCGGAAAAAGGCCCCGGTATCGAGCCCCTTGCCAGTGGCTTTCTCGATGATCTCCTCAGCCGACAAACGCTGGCCGACCCGATGAATATTGGTGCGGAGCCAAGCGAGCAGGCCGCCAAACTCTCCGCGCCGGATTTCGGCCTCCAGCGGATGCTCGCGCGCATAGGTCTCAGCGAGTTGCGCCGCGTAGAGGCTGCCTAACGTATAGGTCGGAAAATATCCGAACATGCCGAGCGACCAGTGGACATCCTGGAGGACGCCTTCGCGGTCTGATGTCGGCCTTGCCCCGATCAGCGACGCGCTGCGCTCGTTCCAAGCCTCGGGGAGATCGGCAATGCCGAGTGCCCCGGAGATCAGTGCGACCTCGAGCTCGTATCTGAGCAAGATGTGCAGATGATAGGAAATCTCGTCGGCCGCCACCCGGATCAAGCCGGGCCGCACGACATTGACATCCCGGTAGAAGATCTCGGCATCGAGGCCCCTGACCGCGTCAGGGAACAGTCTTTGCAAGCTCGGGAACACATAGTCCCAGAACGCGCGGCTGCGGCCCACATGGTTTTCCCACAGGCGCGCTTGGGACTCTTGCAGTCCCATGCTGGGGGCTTCGGCGAGCAGCGTGTCGCGATCGTTGGGAGCGAAGCCTTGATCGTAGAGGCCGTGCCCGCCCTCATGCAGGGCAGCCAGCACCGCCGTGGACAGATCGCTCTCGTCGAGGCGAATCGTGAGCCGCACGTCGTTGGCGCCAGCAAAAAGCGTGAACGGATGCGTCGAGCGGTCGAGCCGCCCGCGCTCGAAGGCGAAACCCACGGCGGTGAGCAATCGCCGGCACAAGTCCCATTGGCCGGCCTCGGCAAATCGATGCGCCCCGCGCAATCGGTCGGGGCATGCATTGGCCTCGCGAACCAACGGCACGAGAGCATTGCGCACCTCGTCCAATACGGGATCGAGACGCGCGCGGCTCATGCCGGGTTCGTGCTCGTCGAGCAAAGCGTCGTAAGGCTCGCCAGCACCGGCAAGGGCCTTGGCGCGTTCGCGAACGAGCGCGAGGAGTCGATCGAACGACGGCGCGAACAGTCCATACGCGTCCTTCGCGCGCGCCTCTTCCCATGCGCCCAGCGACTGCGATTTCGCGTTGGCGAACTGACGTACCAAATCCTCGGGCAGCGCGAGCGCATGGCGCCTCAACCGCCGGAGCAGCGCAAGCTCGCGCGACAGGCGCTCGTTTCCCTCCGACTGAACGGCGACCTCCTCCACGAGATCGCCAAGCCGGTCAGAGACCAGCAGCGCATGGCGAATACCTTCAAGCGTCGCGAGCTGCTCTCCGCGGCCCACGCGTGCGCCAGGGGGCAGCATCGTCTCCTCATCCCAGTCGAGCAGCGCAATCGTCTGGTCGAGATGGCGAAATTCGGAGATCTGCGCGCGGAGCGACTGCTCCAACGCGTCGGAGCGGCCGATGGGACGCTTCGGAATCCGCAACTCGGTCGGGGCTTCGGCTTCCAGCACCGCGGCAAGACCGCCACGCTGCGCGACGTTGACGACCTGTTTCTGAGAAACCCGGCACATGGTGCCGAGGCCGTTCTCGGTCGCCGCAAATCCCATCACCGCATAGAAGGGCTCGCCGAACACGCGCTTGTCCGGTCCAACGACCGGAAACTCATGCACCGGAAGACGCGTCGCGCTCTGCACCACCCATGACTGCTCGGGATCGTCGGCACGTAACACAGCTGCTTGCAGAGCCTGTTCCCATTCTCCGTCCTCGGTCGCCGCGCCGAGCATCACGCCGGTGCCGCCATAGGCGTGGTTGGGTTTCAGGACCAGGAGCTCGCGGTTCCGGCGCGCATATTCGAGCAGGTCCCCTACCCTGTCGTCGGGGAGCGTCGTGCGGCGATCGCCGACCACGCGCGTCCACAAGACGTGGCGGCGGAACAGCCTGCGGTCGTCAGCGCCGAAATACTGCTCGGCCAGCACCGGATCAGTCAGAATCTCGAAGCAGCTCTTGTGGTCGAAGTCGCCGACGATCGAGGAGACCACGCGGTTCTGCCGAAACAGAAGCCGCATGGCATCGAGCGGGCGGCCGATCTCCTTTTCCAGCGCAACGAGCTCGCGCATCTCGTAGTCGCGATAGGCGACGTCGATCCGCACGTCCTCGTAGAAGACCTCGTCCCCCTCAACGCGCAATTCACGCGGGTCGGCATGAGCGATGGTCAGATGGTAACGGCGCGACAGATAATCGCTCAGCACCGATTGCTCGTTGGGGCCGTCATGGACGTATTTCGGTTCGACGAAGCAGAGCTGGCATGACTCGCGTCCGATGGTGCGCGCGTGATCGATCAACACTTGAATGAACAGATCGCGCTGGTCCCTTGGCATCTCGATGACGAGCCCGGGATCGTGCCCAAGCAGGGTTGGCACGATGTCTCGCATGACAAGCCGCTCGGCAACCGGCGCGAAATGAATACCGCCGACACCCGAAAGGTTCGGCTCCATGAAATGGAGCGAATCCTGCCAGCCGGCGCCGGTGAAATCGCATACCGCATCGAGCCGGCCATAGATCGAATTGAAACGTTGGTGAGCCTTCGTCCAGGTGTCACGAAACCACCGCTCTTCGTCGGGCGTGATCGCAACGATAGACCTGATCCGCTCGTCTTCGAGATAGAGGTCGGGGAGCCGCTTGAGCGCCTCGATAAGCTGAAGGCAGACGTGATGGACGTAGCTGAGCTGCTCTTGCATGACGAGCAGCGGGCGCAGCATGAGGCGGATGGGCTCTTCGACGCCTTCATGTTCGTAGATCAACTGGTTGGTCCGCGCGTCAGCGCGCAAACGTTCGTCAATCCGCGCGAAGGCCGCGTCGGTGACATGGTTTGCGGCGCGCCGTATCCGCGCTTCGAGCGTGGCGCCGGAAAGCCCTAGGGCTTCAGCAGGACTGAGGACTGGCCGCATGTCTTGGAACACCAGTAGGGAAGTTACCGTTAAAGGGGATTACCCTGCGCGGAGGCTTATGCACTATCGCTTTTGGTGATCAGCAGGGCGCTCGTTGCTTGACGACGACTCTTCCTGAATCGTCTACTTGGGCACGCCAGGATAACGTAAAAAGGCTCTCTGGATCCGTTTACGCAGAATCGGCCGGATTCGCGCAAGTTCGGTTCAAGTGCGTTGGGCTATTATGCTAGGTAGCGAATTAATAGCCAGCGAGATTGTGTCTTTTGGCCCTTTCCGTTTGACCGCGGGTCGATTAACGGGGTCGATTGCGCACGAAGTCAACCAGCCCCTTGCCGCGATCGTGACCAACGGCGAGGCGTGGGCGATGCCGACTCCTCGGACAGCCGAAAGGCCATCTGATCAGAATTCGGCCAAAGAAGAAAAAGCCCGACGGCGGGGAGCACATCGGGCTTCTCTGAGCAAACTTGGCGCTGGCTTGGAGGGCGGCGCGCCGGTATCACTCCGTATAAATGCGGACCTACCGAACAGGCATCTGGAGTTAAAAGATGACCACAGAGCCAAAACTACGCGTGCAAGTCGTTGACGACAAACTCATCGTCACCTTGCCCGGGTCGCATTATTCGGTGACCTACTACAAGCCCGGCAGCGCCTCCCACCTCATGGCAAAGAACATCGCCGAGAGAGACGATCTTCGCATCCAATTGCCGGTCGCTGATTTCCTTGCAGCGGCTTGGCGTCTCGCCAACGACAAGGCGAGAGAGCTCGGGTGGATCGTGTAACGCGCTAGTGCGCGGTCCGTCGCGCGCTCGGCCGCGGCGGTGATGCCGGCCGGGCTTCTTCTTTCGGCGCTGCCTTGCCCATCCGCTTGCGGACTACCGCTTGCACCTTCGCTCTGCCCTTCGCACGCTCTCCTTGAGCGCCGCCATGATATTGATGACGGCAGGTGTTTCCTTGCCGGCACTAACCTCGATCTCTGGTGCCCGCTTCTCGACCTTGTCGCGCACGAGCTCATGCACGGCGCGGGCAAACTCGTCGGGCATCTTCTGTGGCTCGAAGCGCCCGCTCTGCTTCTCGATCAGTTCGACCCCGACTAATTTCCCTGATCATCGGGAAAATAGAGGGAAATTCGGCGATTCGAGGTCACAGGGCCCGCCCAATGTCGAGAGTTCCGATCAAATTATGGATGGAACAGGGAATTCACGCTCGGGAACAGCGAGCGACGTGCACCACCAGTGAGTTTCCGCTTCTTCTGCAGAGCGGACTTCACGTAGCCATTCAAAGTCGTCCGCTATTGACCCAACTCGGACATCTGCGGCAAGGCCACGGATTATTGCGTCCTGCGCAGAACTGAGCGCCCCCATGGGGCGGATACTTACAGGTATCTCCGAGCATTGCGGCCGCCAGTTTTCAGGAGATTAGGGCGATGTCGCGCGGGTTTGGTGGTTAATTAAGCGCAACGGTAACGCGTAAGAAGGTCGCAGGAATGGAGGTGGCATTCTTGCTTGGGCTTTTGTTTTGACGGTTGAACAGAGCTTCCAGCTCCTTCTGCAGATCACCGGCGCGACCGTCCTTTTCCGCCGCTTCGAATGCATTCATGGTTGGCCCGTAGTATTTTCTGAAGGCTTCAACGAGCTCTGATGGCGGGCTGGGAAAGTTGAAGGTGTAGGTGTCTCTGACGAACGATATCGTCTCTTTTGGAACCCCCGCGGCCGCAAATCGCTCGATCACGTTGCTCTCGATCCCCCACGTCATAGGGCTAATGAAGCCTTCCGGCGGTGGCGGCGAATACGAGGCGCTGATTTTCAGGATTTGCGCCACCAATGTCGGATCATTTGGAATCCAGTTCCCCATCACGATCCGGCCTCCGGGCCGGGTCACGCGCACCATCTCCTTGGCCACATCAAACGGCTTTGGCGCGAACATGGCGCCAAAGATGCTCACGACGAGGTCAAAGGTATGATCTTTCAGCTCGTGCAAATTGGACGCATCGCCTTCCTGAAACTTGCAGTTCGTGAGGCCCTGCTCCTTTGCACGCTTGTCTCCGGCCTCGACAAGGTTGCTCGCGATATCGACGCCCAACACGTCCGCTCCGAGTCTCGCCGCTGGTAATGCCGTCGTTCCATCGCCGCATCCAAGATCCAAAACCTTGAGCCCTTTGGTGATTCCGAGTCCCCTGACGAGCGCCTCTCCGCTCTCTCTCATACTTTCCGCAATGCGCGTGAAGTCGCCTTTTTCCCAAAGTGCTTTGTTTGGATTCATTGGAGCAATCCCTCTCCTTCGCTCATGACGTCAGCGACGCGTCGGACCTCAGCCATTCTCGATAAAAGATACAATTTTTCAGCTGCGCGTGGCCATGTAAGCCGAATATCCGCTTCTGGCACTTAGCGGACGATCGCGACGAGCCGCTG
>JAENXG010000364.1 GCA_016649675.1 Methyloceanibacter sp. | reverse complement strand
AGGCCGATGTGCTCGCCAAAGCGCCGCTGCCATTTGAAACCGCCGGCGCGCTTCGGTTTCGGGATCAGGCTCAATTCAACCCCCTGCAATATCTCATCGGACTTGCCACGGCCATCGAAGCGGCGGGAGGACGTATTTTTGAGAACACCCGCGTGACGACGGTCGACTCAGGCAGCCGTTGGCGGATAGAAGCCGGTCGAAGCCATCTCAACGCCGAGCACGTCATCATTGCCACCAACCTACCAATTGCGGGACCCGTGCCTTTCGATCGGACCACCCGGCCGCGCTGTCATATTGCCATGGCCTTTCGAATGGCGTCCGGCACAGCGATCGATGGGATGTTCATTGGCATCGACAACCCAACCCATTCATTGCGGATGGGACGCGATCGTGAAGGTCCGTTGCTTGTCGTGCTTGGGCCTTCGTTCAATACCGGACACGACGGCGACGTCGCGGCACGGTTTCGAGAGCTTGAGAGTTGGGTTCGGAGCAATCTACCGGCCGCAGACGTGGCGTGGCACTGGGTCAACGAGGATTACGACACCGCCGACCGTGTCCCTTTCGTCGGCGCACCGTCTAAAAAGAATCCCGGCTTGTATATCGCAACCGGGTTCAACGGATGGGGTATCAGCAACGGCACGGCTGCTGGTATGCTGATCGCCGATCAGATTTGCGGACGCGCAAACCCATGGGCAACGCTCTATGACCCGACGCGTCGCGCACGCAAGGATTTTAATAAAGGAGGAGATAGTCAGTCTCTAGTTGCCAGTCTCAAGGATATCCGGCCTGGTGAGGGCGGTGTGATCAAGCTCGGCAAGGGCAACATCGCCGTGCGCAAGGCCGCGAATGGGTCGCTGCACGCGCTCTCCGCGTCCTGCACGCATATGGGCTGCACCGTAACATGGAATAATGCCGACCAGACTTGGGATTGCCCCTGTCATGGCTCGATATTTTCAGCCGATGGTAAAGTGATTCATGGTCCCGCGGTCGATCCGCTAGTTCTAAAAAAGCTCCCGCCGAATTGGATGAAACGACGCTCCAACACTCGTCGTTCCAAATCCAAGAAATAGCCTGATTAGCGTCCAGTTGCAGCAGGCCGTCGAGCAGTGGGCAGGCGGCGGTCATCGCGTCATCCATGTGTCGCGGTTGTCCGACTGGATCGGCCGGGCGACCGTGCGTTGTGAGCCCCGCGACCGCTATGGCCGCACTGTCGCAAGCTGCTTCAAGGGAGCCGAGGATCTGAACCGCTGGATGGTCGCCAACGGCTGGGCCGTCGCGCATCGCAAATACTCCCTCGACTACGTCGCCGACGAGGAGCGAGCACACCGCGCGCGATTGCCGCTACCGCGCGTCGACCTGTTGAAGGCCAATCATTATATGTTCGGGAGCATGCAGATCTCACGCGGGTGCCCCTTCACCTGCGAGTTCTGCGACATCATCGTCACCTTCGGCCGACGGCCCCGCGTCAAGACCAGCGAACAGGTTTTAGCCGAACTTGAATCGTTCCGGCGCATCGGGCTGAAGATCATTTTCGTGGTTGATGATAATCTGATTGGCAACAAAAAGGCGATCAAGCCAATCCTCCGTGACATCATCAGGTGGCAGCAGGAGCGGGCATATCCGCTCACTTTGTTCACCGAGGCCTCACTCGATCTCGCCGAGGACGAGGAGCTAATGGAGCTGATGGGTCTCGCTAATTTCCAGAGCGTCTTTATTGGCATCGAGACACCCAACGAGGACTCGCTGCGAGAGACCAAGAAGTTTCAGAACGTGCGCCCGAACGCCGGCACGCTGGTCGAGCGCGTGCATCGCGTTCAACAGCACGGTATCGATGTCTGGTGTGGGATGATCGTCGGCTTCGACCACGACGATCCTTCAATCTTCGACGTAATGCCTAAATTTTTGGCCGAGGCGCGCGTCTCCGCGGCCCTGATCGGCATGCTGCACGCCATACCGACGACGCCTCTTTACGACCGGCTCGAAAAGGCTGGGAGGCTTAACGATGACGAGGCAAGCGACCGGTATGGCACCAACGTCATTCCGCTTGGCCATGTCACGTGAAGAGCTTCGCGACGGATTTGTCTGCGTGATGCTGAGATCCTATACGGCCGATGCCTATTTCCAGCGCCTCGATGCGCTGTTCATCGACGAGCGTTTTAAGTTCGTCCTGCACCAGCTCCCTTATTGGTGGAGTTATCCATGGGCCTGGACGAAGCGGCTTATGGGCAACTATCTCAGATTTATCATTATCGCCGGGCGTCTTTTGCGCTCCGTAGAGGACGACACGTTGCGATCCAGATATCGACAGCAATTTTTGCGCGTCGTAGGCGCCCGCGGGTTCGAGCCGCACATCCTATTCATCTACGCCATCAAGGTCGCGATGCATTATCACTACGCTGCGCTTGCACGTGCAATGGCGCAGGTCGACGACGGCAACGGGTCCATGCCCAATGCGGGACGCTCCTTCTCGCGCAGGAAGCAGCCAACAGAGGCGCAAGCGCTCGCCAGCTAACCGAGGAATGGCGGAACCAAATATCCGAGTTCTAGGAGGGCGTTTAGCCTCAATAGGCGGACAGCGGAAGTCGGAAGGCGCGAAGTTGGCTTGCCCCTCCTCCGGACCCGCCTGAGCCGATTACTGTCGCGAGCAAGCCCCGAAGTTGCAAACCAAGGCGGTTGCGGGCCCCCGCAAACAGTGAGCCGAAGCCTGGGTGCCATGTCTT
>JAENXG010000074.1 GCA_016649675.1 Methyloceanibacter sp. | reverse complement strand
CCATTAGCCAACCTCTTTCATGGCAACTTTGAGTGTATTGAGCTTGGTGCGCAGCGAGGTGTCGACCATGCGGCTACCGACCTTGACGACGAGGCCGCCCAAGAGGCCCGGATCGACCCTCTCTTCGAGCATCACCTCCTGGCCTAGCGCTGCCTTCAGCGCCTGCTTCAGCGCGGTGAGCTGCGTCTCGGTGAGCTTCGCTGCCGCCGTGACCATGGCGCTTGTCTCGCCTCTGTGTCGCGCCAGCATGGCGCGGAAGGCGCGGATCATGTCGGGGGTGGCGAACAGGCGGCGGTTCTTGGCGACGAGGAGAAGGAAGTTCTTGGTCAGCCCTTCGATCTTGAGCTGGTCGAGGATGGCGGCGAGCGCACGGCCCTGCTCCTCGGCGGTGAAGACGGGGCTCTTCACGAGCCGTGTCAGGTCATCGAAGGCGTCGAGCGCCTCGTTGAACCGGTTGAGATCGACGGCGACCTCATCCAGCGCCTTCTCCTCCTTGGCGAGCTCGAAGAGCGCGTTGGCATAGCGGCCCGCAACGCCGGAACTGGTTTCTGCCTCGCTTGCCACCTAAAACGCCTCTTCCTCCCGAACGGGCGCTTTTGCAGCAGCCTCGTCCCCGGACCCAAGAAATTCTGGGATTGGTGCTTCCACGTCAACAGGTTGAACCCCTGCTGGACGGTCCCCAGGAAGCCCGGGGAGCCTGTAACATAAGGGGGAAGGGGGTGCAACATTGGGAAAGGCCGAATTGCCCCAAGAATTGGGCTTGGCCGGGCCCCTTCTTCTGGATGTAATCGGCGTGATTGCGCGAGGGCGGGAGGGAGAGATGGCGCCGAAAAGAGGAGAGGGGTCGCAAGCTCTGAAGATGCCGCCTCTATGGGAGCGGCTTCAGTCTCAGATCGAATGGTACGATCGGAAGGCGACCGCCAACCAGCGGGCCTATAAGGCGTCCAAGATCACGATCATCGTGCTCGCCATCGCCATGCCCGTGCTTGCCGAATATGGGAAGCTTCCCGGGTTCGAGGATTCGCGCGCCTTACTTGTCGGCATTGCCGCCGGGGTGATCCTGCTGCTCGAAGGGCTCCAGCATCTCAACAAGTGGCAGGAGAACTGGATCCTCTACCGCTCGACCTGCGAGGGCTTGCGCTACGAGCAGCATCTCTACAACGAGAAGGCGGGTCCTTACGCCAATCTCAAGCCGGAGGAGGCGCACAGAGCGCTGGCGGAGCGCGTCGGGGCGCTCTCTTCCGCCGAGCACTCCAAGTGGGTCCATGCCCATGTCGAGAAGAACGAGACCACCGCGGGCGCGTGAGCGGGCCTGAGCCCCGGCCTCCGACCGGCGAGCCGGGTCTCCAGTAATTGAGCCAAGAATCGAAAGCGGGATGCCGGTTTGCGCCGGAAGGCGCCCTAGCGTGCTCATGAAAGATATATCTTGCGATAGCCTCGTCGGAGTACTATCTTACGATATATCTAATTCAAGGAGATCAAACACATGCATGGACTGAGACATTCTGAAGGCCGCTGCGGCGGAGGCTTTTGGGCCGGCCGCCGGTTCGGCCGCTTTGGCGAAGGCCCCCGTATGGGTCGCGGCGAGGGCGCCGGCGGGCGGGGCGACTGGTTCCGCGTGGGCCGCATGCTCGCCCAAGGCGACCTCAAGCTGCTCGCGCTCGCGCTGATCGCCGAGCAGCCGCGCCACGGCTATGAGCTGATCAAGCTCATCGAGGAAAAGACGAGCGGCGCCTATTCCCCAAGCCCGGGCGTGATCTATCCGACGCTCACCTTCCTCGAAGAGGCGGGCTATGTCACCGCCGAGAGCGAAGGGGCCAAGAAGCGCTACACCATCACCGAGGACGGCCGCGCCTATCTGGAAGAGAATCGCGACGTCGCCGACATGATCCTGGCGCGGCTTGCCGGCATCGGCAAGAAGATGGCGCGCATGCGCAAGAGATGGGGCAGCGAGAGCGGCGAGGAGCAGGCGGGCGTGCCGCAACTCGTTGGCGCGGCGCTCGACAATCTCCGCGCCGTGACGCTGAAGCGCCTGGAGACCGAGAGTGAAGCGGGCGACGCCGAGACCCGCATCGTCGAGATCCTGGCCCGCGCCGCCCAGGACATTCGCACCGTCTGATTGCTATCGGAATTCGGCGCGCCTAGTCACCGTCATTCCGGCGAAAGCCGGAATCCAGGGCAGCAATTCTGCCGTAGATTTTGGATCCCGGCTTTCGCCGGGATGACGGGGGAAGCGCGCTCTACAAAAAACTATACGGATCAACATCTACAACCAGCCGCACGTCGCCCTTAGGCTTGGGCGCTGCGCTCAGCCAGAGCCGCAGATAGGCCTGGAGGTCGGCCTCACGGGCACCTTTGACTAGGAGGCGATAGCGGTGGCGGCCGCGGATCACCGATAACGGCGCCTCTGCCGGCCCCAGCACCTGGATTTTGGTGGCTTGCGGCGCGGCACGGGCGACCTCGCGCGCGTAGCCTTCCGCGCCCTCGCGCGAGCTGCTGGTGACGAGCAAGGCGGCCAGCCGCCCGAAAGGCGGCATGGTCGCGTCCTTCCGCGCCGCGATCTCTCGTTCGAGGAACGCATCGCGGTCGCCCGACACCAGCGCCTGGATGACCGGGTGCTCGGGCATATAGGTCTGGATCAGGCCGCGGCCTGGAATCGCCTCGCGGCCCGCTCGCCCGGTCACCTGATGCATGAGCTGAAAGGTGCGCTCGGCCGCGCGCGGGTCGGCCTGAGCAAGCCCCAAATCCGCATCGACCACGCCGACGAGAGCGAGCCCCGGGAAGTGATGGCCCTTGGCCACGAGCTGGGTGCCGATGACGATATCCACCTCGCGGTCCTCGATCTCGCGCAAGGTCTCTCTTAGATCGCTGATGCTCGGGGTGAGGTCGCTCGACAGAAGCACGCGGCGCGCGTCGGGGAAGCGCTCGGCGATCTCCTCGGCGATGCGCTCGATGCCGGGCCCGCACGGAACCAGCGAATGCTCGGCCCCGCAATTGGGGCAGGTCTCGGGGATGGGCACGAATTTCCCGCAATGATGACATTCGAGGCGGCGGCGGAACCTGTGCTCCACCAGCCAGGCCGAGCAGTTGGGGCATTCAAAACGAAAGCCGCAATTCCGGCAGAGCGTCACCGGCGCGTAGCCGCGGCGATTGAGAAACAGGAGCGCCTGCTCGCCGCGCTTGAGCGTCTCGGCGACAGCGTCGACCAATACCGGCGAGAGCCAGCGCCCACGCTCGGGCGGGCTTGCCCGCATGTCGATAGAAGCGATATCCGGAAGCGTGGCCTGGTAGCGCTCGGCGATACGGATGTGCCGGTAGCGGCCTTGCGCCGCGTTCACCAGGCTTTCGATCGAGGGCGTCGCTGAGCTCAAGACCACAGGGCAGCCGCCCAGCGACCCGCGCAACACCGCCATGTCGCGCGCCTGATAGGCGACGCGCTCCTCTTGCTTGTAGCCCTGGTCATGCTCCTCGTCGACGACGATGAGGCCGAGATCGGGGAAGGGGAGGAACAGCGCCGAGCGGGCGCCGACCACGAGCTTCGCCTTGTTTTCGGCGACCGCCCGCCAGACGCGGCCGCGCAGCGGGGCCGAGACGCCGGAATGCCACTCGGCGGGCTTGGCGCCGAAGCGCTCCTCGCAGCGGGCAATGAACTGGCTGGTGAGCGCGATCTCGGGCATGAGGACCAGCGCCTGATGCCCGTGGGAAAGCGCCGCTGCGATGGCCTCGAAATAGACCTCGGTCTTGCCGGAGCCGGTGACGCCGTCGAGCAGGCTCACCACGAAACCATCGCTGGTATTGACGAGGAGCTCGCGTGCCGCTTCCGCCTGCTCCGGCGAGAGCTTCGCGCGCTGCCGCGACAGATCGAGTGGCATGGCGTGCCAGTCGGGCAACGGCTCGGTGATGAGCGTGCCGGCGTCGACCAGCCCGTCGATGACCCCGGGGCTGACGCCGGCGGCCTCGGCGAGGCTCGACTTGACCCAGATGAGGCCGTTATTGGCGGCTTCAAGCACGCGGGCGCGAGCCAGCGTCATGCGGGACGGCGCTGTGCCTGCCAGCCTCACCCCGTAGCGCGGCGCCGGCGGCGCGAAAGCCCGGCCCGAGCTCATCATCATGCGCAACACCATGCCGGGGGAGGAGAGCGTGTATCGCGCCACCCAATCGGCAAAGTCGAGAGACACGGGCGGGAGCGGCGGGACGTCGTTCACCACCTCGATGATCTCCCGCAGCTTCTCGCGCTTGATCTTAGGGAGCGGCGCGCCTTCCGGGCGCGGCCAGACCACGCCGAGATATTCCACGGGGCCGAGCGGCACGATGACGAAGTGGCCGGGCTCCACGTGCATTCCTTCAGGCACGAGATAGTCGTAAGGCGCCGGCAGAGCGAGCGGCAGCAGGACCGGCACCGTCACGGGCTCGGTCGCGGCGCGCGTCTTGGACTCGGTCTTGGGGTTGGTCTTAAGTCGCGTCAGGGGTCGCTCGTCAGGTTAAGAGGGAGGTAACGACTCAGCGAACCATACTAACGTCAGGGGCGCGCGTCGTTCACTGACGTGCAATTGGGGATCGCCGGCTTGGCAGAAAAGGCCGAAACGCTAGGGGTTATGGGGACGCCTTACGTCCGCGAGGCGGTCGAGGATTGGCTCATCTATCTCGCGACCGAGCGCCAGCTCGCCGCCAACACCGCAGAGGCCTATGGCCGTGACATCGGTCAGTTCCTCGCCTTCCTCGCTATCCACCTCAACCGGCTGCCCGACATGAAGCAGCTCCTGTCGCTCTCCTCCCGCGACGTGCGCGCGTTTCTGGCGGCGCGGCGGAGCGAAGGCGTCGGCAGTAGGAGCCTGGCACGCACGCTCAGCGCTCTGCGCATGTTCTACAAGTTTCTCGAGCGGCGCGGCATCGGCAAGAACGACGCCATTCGCGCCGTGTCGCTGCCGAAGCTCCCCCATTCGGTGCCGAAGCCTCTGACTGCGGCGAAGGCGACCGCGCTCGTCGACAGCGCCGACATCGCTTCACCCGACGCACTGGAATGGATCACCGCGCGCGACACCGCCGTGCTGGCGCTCCTGTACGGCTCGGGCTTGCGCATCTCGGAGGCGCTGACGCTTCAGCGCAAGGACGCGCCGGTCAAAGGGCGCGACATGCTGCGCGTGCACGGCAAGGGCGGCAAGACGCGCGTCGTGCCGGTGCTGCCCATCGCGCGGGAGGCGGTCGAGCTTTATCTCGCGCTCTGCCCGGTCAGGCTTCCACCGGACGGTCCCTTATTCATCGGCGCGCGGGGCAAGCAGCTTAGCCCCCGGATCATCCAGCTTAGGATCGCCGGCGCGCGTGTCGCGCTAGGCCTGCCTGACACGGCGACGCCGCATGCGCTCCGCCATTCCTTCGCCACGCATCTCTTAGGCGCGGGCGCCGACCTGCGCGCAATCCAGGAGCTGCTCGGACACGCGAGCCTCTCGACGACCCAAGGCTATACCGAGGTCGATCGGGCGCATCTGCTCAAGATTTACCAGAGCGCCCACCCCCGCGCCTGACCTGCTGCGACGCTTAGCCCCCGTCTCCCCTTGATAGCGGTCAAATCCTGGCCGACGCTCCGCACGCATTATTAGCCAATCCTTGAGTTTCCGGGATTTTTCTCATCCTTCCCCATTGTGGTACTGACCGGTCAGTCATTATATTGCTGTGGCATTGGCAGGGTGGCCCGAGCTCCCCTTGAGAGGCAAAAGGCCATGGCTGAGACAAAAACCGCGCAACGCCGACTGGCAGCCCGGGGCATCGTGAAGCGGCGCGAGCGAAGAGACAGCCGTCCGCAGGAAATCGTCGCTGCGGCCTTCGAGGAGTTCGCCGCACACGGCTACGCCGCGACGAGGCTCGAGGATGTGGCCGCTCGCGCGCACGTCAGCAAGGGGCTGCCCTATCTCTACTTCAAGACCAAGGAAGAGCTGTTCAAGGCCGTGGTCCGGAGCGTCATCACCTCGCATTTCGACGTCATCCGCGAAAAGATGGAGACGACCGATCTCTCGGTGGAAGCCTTCCTCAAGGGTCCGTTCCTCGCCTTCATCCAGGAACTCGTCGGCTCCAAGCGCGCCTTCATTGCGCGGCTCCTGATCGCCGAAGGACATAAGCATCCGGAGCTCACCGCCTTCTATTACGAGCAGGTCGTCTCGCGCGGCATCGAGACGCTCACCCGTCTCATCGATCGCGGCATCGAGCGCGGCGAATTTCGGCCGACGCGCTTGCGCGATTTTCCGCAGCTCCTCATCGCGCCGATGCTGACGGCAATCATCTGGCGTGGGCTGTTCGAGCGCCATCATCATCTCGATACCGACGCGCTCCTTGCCACCAATATCGAGCTCCTCACCGACGCGATCAGGGCGCCCGGCCGGCACAACCAAGGCGATGCGCGATGAAGCGCCTCGTCACGCTCCTCGTCGTCGGTGTCGCGGCGGTCGCGATCGCAATCGCGCTGATGACCTATCCGGCCAACAAGGACGCCGAATTCCCCGGCTACATGGAAGCCGACCTCGTGCTGGTCGGCTCCGAGCAGGGCGGCCGGGTCGCGGCGCTCAGCGTCGAGGAAGGCGATCACGTCAAGCAGGGCGACCCCATTTTCGTGCTGGAAAGCGAGGAGCAGGACGCCTCCGTGGCAGCCGCGAAATCGCGCGTGCAGGAAGCCGAGGCGAGGCTCGCTGATGTGAAGGCGCAGCTGCAAAGGCCGGGGGAGATCGAGGTGCTTGAGGCCTCGCTCGCCCAGGCGCAAGCCATGCTGCAGCAATCCAACAACAATCTCGACCGCGCGCGGGCGCTGTTCGCCAAGGGCTGGATCACCAAGGCGCAGCTCGACGATGCGGTCGCCCAGCACGACCGCAATCAGGCCGCCGTCGCCGAGGCCGACAGGCGCATCACCGCCGCCAAGCTTCCCGGCCGCTCCGACATGATCGACGCGGCTGCCGCCAATGCCGAAGCCGCGCGCCATGCACTTATCGAGGCGGAGAAGAATCTCGGCAAGCGCTCGGTGGTGGCGCCCGCGAGCGGAACCGTCGAGGAAGTCTATTTCCGGCCGGGCGAGGTGGTGAAGGAAGGGCAGGCGGTGGTGGCGCTGTTGCCGCCGCGCAATCTCAAGGTGCGCTTCTTCGTCGCCGAGCCGGTGCGCGCCTCGCTCCAGATCGACCAGACCATCAGTCTCTCCTGCGACGGGTGTCCGCCGGGCCTCCACGCCAAGATCAGTTTCATCGCGCGGGACGCCGAGTTCACGCCGCCGGTGATCTTCTCCCGCGAGCAGCGGGAAAAGCTCGTGTTCCTCGTCGAGGCGCGGCCTGATGGGGCAGCCACCGAGCTCACCGCCGGACAGCCGATCACGGTCAATCTCGGCCCGCGTCAACAGGTGGTGCGGCGATGAAGGAGATCGCCATCGACGTCAAGGGTCTCACCAAGAGCTTCGGCGGGCGGATCGTGGTGCACGATTTGAGCCTGCAGGTGCCTAAAGGCGAGATTTACGGCTTTCTAGGGCCGAACGGCAGCGGCAAGACCACCACGCTCCGCATGCTGTGCGGGCTGCTCACGCCGGACTCAGGCCAAGGCACCTGTCTCGGCTACGACATCCTCACGGAGCAGGACGCGATCAAGCGCAATGTCGGCTACATGACGCAGCGCTTCAGCCTCTATACCGACCTTTCCATCCGGGAGAATCTCGAATTCGTGGCCCGCGTCTATGGCGTGCCCAATCCGCGCCAGGCGGCCAGGGAGGCGATCGGGCGGATCGGGCTCTCCACCCGCGCCGACCAGCTCGCGGGCGAGCTGTCGGGCGGCTGGAAGCAGCGGCTTGCGCTCGGCGCCTGCATCCTGCCGCAGCCGAAGCTCTTGCTGCTCGATGAGCCCACGGCGGGTGTCGACCCCAAGGCCCGGCGCGAATTCTGGGATGAAATACACAACCTCGCCGCCGAGGGCATCACCGTGCTCGTCTCCACCCACTACATGGACGAGGCCGAGCGCTGTCACGAGATCGCCTATATCGCCTTCGGCGAGCTTCTCGCGCGCGGAACGGCGCGGGAGGTGGTCGCCCAATCGAAGCTCAACACCTGGATCGTGTCCGGCGCGGATCTCCACCACCTCGCCGCAACGCTTCAGGCCTGCGATGGCGTCGACATGGTGGCGCCGTTCGGCACCGAACTCCACGTCTCGGGGCGCGACAAGCGCGCGCTGGATGCCGCCGTCGCTACCGCCAAGAAGGCCGACGGCGCCCACCGCTGGACGCGCGGGGAGCCGTCCCTCGAGGACGTGTTCATTCTGCTGATGGACAAGTCCAAGGACAATTTCCCGTGAGCGCCGAGGCATCCAGCGCGGCGGAGAACGCGCGCCGCGATCCCGGCTTCCTCCGGCGCACGTGGGCGATGGTGGTGAAGGAGTTCGTGCAGATGCGGCGCGACCGCATGACCTTCGCCACTATGATCTTCGTGCCGGTCCTGCAGCTCACCCTGTTCGGCTATGCCATCAACACCGATCCCAAGCACATGCCCGCGGTTGTGCTGACCCGCGATGCGGGCCCCTTGACCCGCGCCGTGCTCGCCGCGCTCGAGAACACGGACTATTTCGACTTCAAGGAGCAGGTGCGCGATCCCGAGGAAATGGACAAGCTGATCCGCTCGGGCAAAGTGCAATTCGGCATCGAAATCCCGGCAAGCTTTGAGCGCGACGTGAGGCGCGGCGACCACCCCGCCATCCTGGTTATTGCCGACGCGACCGACCCGGTAGCGACGGGCACCGCGATCGCAGCCGTGCAAGGCGTGGTCGACACCGCGCTTAGGCGGGAGTTGCGCGGACCGGATGCCGAGGTGAAGAGCGCACCGGCGCCTTTCGAGGTTACGTTGCAGCGCCGCTATAACCCCGAGGGCATCACTCAATACAATATCGTACCCGGCTTGCTCGGCGTGGTGCTGACCATGACCATGATGATGTTCACGGCACTCGCCGTCACGCGCGAGATCGAGCGCGGTACCATGGAGAGCCTGCTCTCCATGCCCATCAAGCCGATCGAGATCATGCTCGGCAAGATCGCCCCTTTCGTGCTGATCGGCTTCGTGCAGATGACCATCATCCTGACTGCCGCACATTTTGTTTTCGGCGTGCCTATTCTCGGCAGCGTTACGCTCCTCGTCGCGCTATCGATGCTGTTCGCCGCCTCCAATCTTGCGGTCGGCTATACCTTCTCCACCGTCGCCCAGAACCAGCTGCAGGCGGTGCAGATGACCTTCTTCTTCTTCCTGCCCAACTTCCTGCTCTCCGGCTTCGCCTTCCCCTTTCGCGGCATGCCGCATTGGGCACAGGCGATCGGCGAGGTCCTGCCGCTCACCCATTTCATCCGCATCGTGCGCGGCATCATGCTGAAGGGGAACGGTTTTGCCGATATGCAGGTCGACGCGGCGGCGCTGTTCATCTTCATGATCGTCGCCATGGGGCTCGCGCTGCTCCGCTTCCGCAAAACACTGGATTAGCGGTCAGGCCGATGCGTGGCCCAACTTGGATTGCCCCCATCGCGCCCTAATTGGGGTCCAAAAATGAGCGCGTTCCAATAGAGTGGAAGTCGCAAGCCGCTTTGTTGTTCACGAGAACAAGATTGAGCATTCTCTCGGTCTCCGCCCGCAAACAAAGGGTGATCCGCTCCAAAAAAGGGGCGTTAGTCGT
>JAENXG010000031.1 GCA_016649675.1 Methyloceanibacter sp. | reverse complement strand
TACCTCATGGCGAAGAAAGGATCCCGGACATGCCTCTCAAGAAAGGCTCCTCTCACAAGACCATCAGCTCAAACATCAAGACCGAGATCAAGGCGGGCAAGCCACAGAAGCAGGCTGTTGCCATCGCACTGAGCAAAGCCGGCAAGAGCAACAAGAAGCCCAAGCGTGGAAAGTAGCCCACGCCGGGTGGCATCCCGGAAAGAGGGGGACGGACAATGACCCAAATGCCTGAGGACCATCTCCACATCGACCTCGGCCTTCGCTCTCACGACGGTTCCCATCACCGGGTTTCGGCGAAGACTCACCAACGAAGATCGGAAATGTGGCTTGCCCGCATCCTTGAAACCCATTCAGCCTTCGCTCGATTGGCGCATATAGGGCGGCCGATCCAAGCCCCGCGGCGAGACCGTGAACACCTCGCATCCCGTCTCGGTGACGCCGACGGCATGCTCGAACTGCGCCGACAGCGAGCGGTCGCGGGTGACCGCCGTCCAGCCGTCGGACAGGATCTTCACATGCGGTTTGCCGAGATTGATCATCGGCTCGATGGTGAACAGCATGCCGGGCTTGAGCGGCAGTCCTTCGCCCGGCTCGCCATAGTGCAAAATGTTCGGCCGGTCGTGGAACACCCGTCCCAGGCCATGGCCGCAGAAATCGCGCACCACGCTGCAGCGCTCGCCCTCGGCGTAGATCTGGATCGCAGCGCCGATATCGCCGGTAGTGGCCCCTGGCCTGACGGCGGCAATGCCCCGCATCAGCGCGTTATAGGTCACCTCGAGCAGGCGCTCCGCCGCGCGGGGGATCTTGCCCACTGCGTACATGCGGCTCGAATCGCCGTGCCAGCCGTCGACGATGAGGGTCACGTCGATATTGAGGATATCGCCTTCCTTCAGCGCGCGGGGTGCGGGTATGCCGTGGCAGACCACGTGGTTGAGCGAGGTGCAGATCGATTTGGGGAAGCCGCGATAGTTGAGCGGAGCGGGAATGACCCCATGCGCCATGGCGAACTCGAACACGAATTGATCGAGCGCCTCGGTGGTTACGCCGGGCTTCACCTCCTCGACCAGGAGATCGAGGATTTCGGCCACGAGCCGGCCAGCCTTGGCCATCCCGGCGAAGGCCTCCTCGCCGTGCAGCTTGATCTTGGTGTCACGCGCCTGGGCGCGGGCGAATTCGAGATTGGACATTGGCAGCGATCATAGAGGAACTCACGTTCACTTAGGGTGAAATCCGCCCATGTGCAACGGCAGCGCCGAGCTTTCCCCCCTCAAATCAACGGCGTGGAGCTCCGGCGCCTGCCGCCTGACCTGATCCCAGGGGACAAGCCCGGCCATGACGGTCAATAATGTCGATCGACATGGCAGACACGGATCCAAGCCCGGAAATCGTCACCGCCGCCCTCGTCGTGATCGGCGAGGAGATCCTGTCGGGGCGCACGGGCGACGAGAACATCGCCTATATCGCGGGCTATCTCACCCGCGTCGGCATTGCCTTGCGTGAGGTGCGGGTCGTGGCGGACCTTGAGGCCGCGATCGTCTCAGCCGTGAACGAGCTTCGCCCGCGCTTCACCTATGTCTTCACCACCGGCGGCATCGGGCCGACCCATGACGACATCACCACCGATGCCATCGCATCTGCCTTCCAGGTCCCCGTCGTGGTCGATGAGGGCGCCGTTGCAGCCATGCGCAGGCATTTCAGCGGGAGGGAGCTCACGCCGGCCCGGCTCCGCATGGCCCGCATCCCGGAAGGCGCCCAGCTCATCGACAACGCCATCTCCCGCGCGCCGGGGTTCATGCTCGAGAACGTGATCGTCATGGCCGGAGTCCCGCGCATCATGCAGGTCATGCTCGACGCCGTGATGCCGCGCCTTGCCAAGGGGCGGCTCATGCTTGCCCGCTCGGTCCGCATCGACGCGCCCGAAGGCGACGCGGCGCCTGGGCTCGCCGACCTGCAGTTGGCGTATCCCGAGGTGCGGATCGGCAGCTACCCGTTTTTCGAGAACAAGCGTCTCGGCACCTATGTGGTGCTGCGCTCGACCGACGAGACCAAGCTTGCCGACGCCGAGAGGGCGCTCTGGGCCCTGATAAAAAAAGAAGGCTTCGCTGCGACCGCTGCCGAAGACGAATGAGCCTCGAACGTCCAGAAACCGAATCACCCTACAGCTGCGCCGACCTCTCAGCCGAGCTCTGGTCCGCCAGCAGCTGGCTCATGAAGGTCACGAGCTCGCGCGGCTTGACCTGCTGTTGAACCTGGAAGGCCACGCGTGACGCGTGCCACGGCTTCCTCCGCCGATTGCGACGGGCCGATATAGGCCATCGACCAATCCGGGAATTGCCGCGCCGCGATGGGCTACATCAGCATCGGCACGATGCCCGCATGACGCGGATCGTTGGCGATGCGGTCAAAGGTTGACTGAACGGTGGCGCGCTCGCCTTCGAGCACTTGCGCAAAAGAATGGTTGGTGGCGAGCAGCGCGCCGGTGACTTCGGCCTCTTCGTTGTTGCGGCGCGACGTCAGCAGAATGTCGGCGATGTGCTCCCGCTCGCGCTTGTCGCTCGCAAGGAGCGAGGTGCTGATATAGGCCGGCCGAAAAAGCATCATCGTCACCTCGCTGGAGAACGGCTCCCGAGCGACGACAATGAGAGGAGAGGATGACCCGGGCGTTAATGCGGGGCCGGCGTCAAACGAGCGCGCCCGAGGAGTGCGAGAACACGGCGCGGCGCGAAGCGCGGAAAACCGCGGAGCCAGATCGATCAGATCCGGCGCGTTTCTCTAACCAATTGATTTTGAGGGGGGAATAAAGGAGGCGCGGGGCCTGAGCCCCGCGCCCTTTAAAGACTAGCGCTTCTTAGCGGCGGTCTTGCGACGAGCGGTGCCCGTCTTTTTCGCCGTCGTCTTCTTCGCCGCGGCGGTCTTGCGCACGGGCTTCTTCTTCGCTGCTGGTTTCTTCTTCGCTGCTGCCATAATGCATCCCTCCTATGGGGTTGGCTGGCTGTTAATTCACTCTAGCTACAACCGCTCGTCCCTCCACACGTCTCGCACTTGAGACACGTGCCGTTACGGACGAGGGTAAAGTTCCCGCATTCTCCACATGCTTCCCCTTCATAACCCTTAACACGCGCCTCGGCGACAAGACCTGATGCGCCGCGCTCGGCGAGTGCTTCGACGGCACGAGCAACATGCTCGGTCGTCGGCGATGAAGGAAACTGTGTGGACGCGGTGGCAAAGCTTGTGGTGCGTGGATGCGCGTCGTCATCGGCTCTCGCCTGCAACGCACGCGCATTCGTACCAGTGCTTTGCGCTTTGCTCGGCGCCATAAACTTTCGCTCGCTGAGGCGACCACGGGTGAAGCCTGGCGAGACGAGAGCCTCGGTGAAACGCTTGCCTTCGCCCGCGTCACCAGAGCCGAGTGTAGTATTGCCGATCTCACTTGGATCAACATGAGCAAGCTCGTAGCGCCCAAGATAAGAAACTGCAAGCTCCCTGAATAGGTAGTCGAGGATCGAGGTGGCGTTCTTGATCGCCTCGTTGCCACGCACCGGACCCGCAGGTTCGAAGCGCGTGAAGGTGAAGGCATCGACGAACTCTTCCAGCGGAACGCCATACTGCAAACCGACGGACACCGCGATCGCGAAGTTGTTCATGAGCGAGCGGAAGGCGGCGCCCTCCTTATGCATGTCGATAAAAATCTCACCCAGACGTCCGTCTGCATACTCTCCAGTCCTTAAATAGACCTTATGACCGCCGACGACCGCCTTCTGCGTATATCCCTGGCGCCGATCAGGCAAGCGCTCGCGATCGGCGCGCGCCCGCATCCGCTCGACGACGCGCTCGATGATGCGCTCGGCGACAACGGTCGCGCGCTGCGCTTGCGGCTGGTCCGAAGCGACAGCGGCGAGCACTTCGTCCTGCTCCTCCTCCTCCTCGTCGGCGAGAAGCTGCGCGTTGAGCGGCTGTGACAGCTTCGAGCCGTCGCGATAGAGCGCGTTCGCCTTCAGAGCGAGCCGCCAGGAGAGGAGGTAGGCCTCCTTGCAGTCCTCGACGCTTGCCTCGTTCGGCATGTTGATGGTCTTGGAGATGGCGCCGGAGATGAAAGGCTGCGCCGCCGCCATCATGCGGATATGGCTCTCGACCGAGAGGAAGCGCTTGCCCTTGCGCCCGCACGGCGAGGCGCAGTCGAACACCGGCAGATGCTTCGGGTCGAGGCCGGGCGCGCCTTCGAGCGTCATCGCGCCGCAGGCATATTCGTTGGCGGTCTCGATCTCCCGCCGCCCGAAGCCGATCTCGGCGAGGAGATCGAAATCAGGCTGGTCGAGCCGCCCCGGCGCAAGTCCCAGCACCTCGGTGCAGAAGGCCTCTCCAAGCGTCCACTTGTTGAAGACGAATTTGATGTCGAAGGCGGCGGCCATGGCCTTCTCCACGGCCTCGATCTTCTCCGCGGTGAAGCCTTTGGCGGCGAGGCTCTCGTGGTTGACGCCGGGCGCGCCGATCAGCGTCCCGTGGCCCACGGCGTATTCGACGATGCGCTTAATCGCCTCCTCAGGGTAGCCGAGCCCACGGAGCGCGTCGGGCACCATGCGATTGATGATCTTGAAATAACCGCCGCCTGCGAGCTTCTTGAATTTCACCAGAGCGAAATCGGGCTCGATGCCGGTGGTATCGCAATCCATGACGAGGCCGATGGTGCCGGTCGGCGCGATCACGGTCGTTTGCGCATTGCGGTAGCCGTGGTTCCGGCCAAGCTCGATCGCCCGCTCCCAGGCATGCATGGCATGCGCCAAGAGCCGCGGGTCGGGGCAGGAGGCGTGGTCGAGCGGCATGGGCGGCGTGGCGAGGCCCTCATAGCCCGCCTTCTCGCCACGTGCGGCGCGAGCGTGATTGCGCATCACCTTGAGCATCGGCTCGCGGTTTGCCTCATAGCCGGGGAAGGGCCCGAGCTCGCGTGCCATCTCGGCGCTCGTTGCATAGGACACGCCGGCCATGATGGCGGTGAGCGCCCCGCACAACGCGCGGCCTTGCGCCGAGTCGTAAGGAATGCCCGAGGCCATGAGCAGGCCGCCGATATTGGCGTAGCCAAGCCCGAGCGTCCGGTACTCATAAGAAAGCTGCGCGATCCGGCGCGAGGGGAACTGCGCCATGGTGACGGCGATCTCGAGCACGATAGTCCACAGTCTGATCGCGTGCTCATAGGCCTCGATGTCGAAGTTGCCGTCCGCTTTGCGGAACGCCATCAGGTTGACCGAGGCGAGATTGCAGGCGGTGTCGTCGAGGAACATGTACTCGGAGCAGGGGTTCGACGCCTTGATCTCGCCTGCCGCAGGGCAGGTGTGCCAGTCGTTGATGGTGGTGTGGAACTGGATGCCCGGATCGGCGCAGGCCCAGGCGGCATAGCCAACCTGCTCCCAAAGCTCGCGCGCCTTGACCGTCTTCGCGACGGCGCCGTTCCTGCGGAAAGTGAGATTCCAATCGCTGTCGGCCGCGACCGCGCGCAGGAAATCGTCGGTGACGCGCACCGAATTGTTCGAGTTCTGGCCGGAGACGGTGCGGTAGGCCTCCGAATCCCAGTCCGTGTCGTAGATCGGGAATTGGATCGAGGTATAGCCCTGGCGGCCGAACTGAATCACCCGGCGGATGAGACTGTCGGGCACCTTGGCCTTGCGCGCGGCCTTGACCTCCCGCTTCAGCGCCGGATTGCGCTTCGGGTCGAAGCAATCGTCTCCGTCGCCCTCGCAATTGACGCAAGCCTTGAGGATGGCGTTGAGCCGCTCGGCCAAGACCTTGGAGCCGGTGACGAGCGCCGCCACCTTCTGCTCCTCGGTGACCTTCCAGTTGATGTAGGCCTCGATGTCGGGGTGGTCGATATCGACCACGACCATCTTGGCGGCGCGGCGCGTGGTGCCGCCCGACTTGATGGCGCCGGCGGCCCGGTCGCCGATCTTGAGGAAGCTCATCAGGCCAGAGGACTTGCCGCCGCCGGACAAAGGCTCGTTCTCGCCGCGGAGCCTGGAAAAGTTCGTGCCGGTGCCCGAGCCATACTTAAAGAGGCGCGCCTCCCGCACCCAGAGGTCCATGATGCCGCCCTCGTTGACGAGGTCGTCATCGATCGACTGGATGAAGCAGGCATGCGGCTGGGGATGCTCGTAGGCCGAGGCCGAGGCTTGGACCTGGCCGGTGATATAATCGACATAATAATGGCCTTGGCTCGGGCCATCGATGCCATAGGCCCAATGCAGCCCGGTATTGAACCATTGTGGGCTGTTGGGCGCGCCCATTTGCATGGCCAGCATGTAGCGGAGCTCGTCGAAGAAGGTGCGCGCGTCCTCTTCGGTCGTGAAATTGCCGGCCTTCCAGCCCCAATAGGTCCAGGTGCCGGCGAGCCGGTCGAAAACCTGGCGCGCATCGGTCTCGCTGCCGAGCCGCTCCTTTTCGGGAAGCCCGGCAAGCGCGTCCGCGTCAGGGACCGACCGCCACAGCCAGGAGGGGATCGAGTTCTCCTCGATCCTCTTCAGTCGCGCCGGGACGCCGGCCCGGCGGAAATATTTCTGCGCCAGAATGTCGGCCGCGACCCCGCTCCACTGGGCGGGCACCGTGAAGCGCTCGAGCGCGAACACCACCGAGCCGTCCGGGTTACGGATCTCGCTGGCGCTCTCCCGGAACGGGATGGCGTCATAGGGCGATTTGCCCGCCTCGGTGAATTTTCGCTCAACGCGCATTTTGCTCCGACCCCCTTGGAAATCTCCCCGCACGCTTCCCAGGCGCGCAACGGCAGAACGTGAGGCGATTCGTGCCAACCATCAACATGTATGCACGCAACTCCTAACTTACCACTAAACCCTGTGGGCGACTACCATAAGTGGCGGTGGGCAACTCTGGGGATGTCATGTGGAAAGCCGGTGGGCCAAAGGCCAGAAAATGGGGCGTCGCGGCACCGAATTCCGCTCCCCTCGGCTGACCGGTTTCGAGCTTCGTCTTCATCTTCTGTTTACGAGCGCATCAGTATTTTGTTGCTGCAATTGAAAAGCCGGTTCGGCGGGGGTTTGAGTTCGGTCCCATGTTGTTTCATCGCGCTCTTGGCCGTGATCTCGACAAGCTCGTAGTCGCCGTCGTCGACAATCGCCGGCCGATGCTTTCGATGATGCGGGCGATGCTCGCGGCCATCGGAACGGGCCGTATCGACACCTATGAGAGCCCGACCGAAGCCGTCGATGCGATGGGCTTGTCGGTTCCCGACCTGGTCATTGCCGCAGCGTCAATGCAGCCTTTGACGGGCCCTGCGCTGGTCAGGACCATGCGCCACGCAAGCTCCAATGCGCTCCGCTTCGTTCCTGCCATGATCATGAGCGCCCACGCCAAGCCGACCATTGTGGAAGACGCGCTCAGAGCGGGGGCCCATCAGGTGCTCGTGCTGCCGACCTCTGCGAGCACGCTCTACCGCAGGCTCGATTGGCTCCTCAACGACGATCGCCCCTTCGAGTTGCGTGGCGAGCACTATGTCGTCGCCGGCATGGAGGAACGCCTGTCGCTCAGCTTCCAGAGGCCGGTCTACATGCCGGCCGAGCCGAGCTTCCCGTTCGCCGCGAGCATGCCCGACGAGGAGCCGGCCCTTGCGCTCCACCTCGCCCAAAAGGCGCGGGCCGCGCGCAACTAGCCTCCGCTGGACATGGGTCACCCTTGAGGCCATAGTCCCGGCGCAACCTCAAAAAAGCGCCAAAAATAACTCATGGGAATCTTCACCGAGCTCTTTGCCTGGTGGACGGGCAACACCATCGGCACGCGTCTCTATACTTGGCGCAAGGGGACGCGCGTGGGCGAAGACGGGCTCGGCAACATCTATTATCGGGAGCGGAGCGGCAAGCGGCGCTGGGTGATCTACCGCGACCTCGCCGAACCCTCGCAAATCCCGCCCGCGTGGCATGCCTGGCTGCATCACACCGTCGATGTGCCGCCGAGCGAGGAGAGCTACACGCCGCACCCGTGGGAGAAACCCCATCGGCCGAACCTGACGGGAACCTACGAGGCCTACCGGCCGCCGGGCTCAACGCTCCGCAAGGGCGTGAGCAAGCCTCCTTTGGATTACGAGCCGTGGCAGCCGAAATGACGCCGGAGACTGCGTTCGACACCGCGCCGCCCAAGGCCGTCCAGCGCTGGTCGGCCTCTGACTATGCGCGCAACGGACGCTTCGTCCAGGAGCTCGCCGGCCCGGTCTTTGCCATGCTGGAAGCGAAGAAAGGCGAGCGCATCCTCGACCTCGGCTGCGGCGACGGCGCGCTCACCGCGGAGATCAAGGCTTCCGGCGCCGACGTCCTTGGCGTCGATTTGAGCGACGAGCTGCTCGCCGTGGCGCGCATGAAGGGACTCAACGTCCGCAAAGTGGACGGACATGCCTTGGACTTCGTCTCGGAGTTCCATGCCGTTTTCTCTAACGCCGCGCTGCACTGGATGCGGAAGCCGGAGCTCGTGATCGCGGGCGTGGCGCGCGCGCTTCGGCCGCGCGGCCGCTTCGTGGGCGAACTCGGCGGCCATGGCAATGTCGCGGCCATCGCTACTGCCATGCGGGCGGTCGGTGCGTTCAGGCAAGGCGATCCAGCGCTGGTCGCGCCTTGGTTCTTCCCCACCGTCGAGGAATATGGGCGCCTCCTCACCGAAGGCGGGTTCACCGTCAATGAGATTGCTCTCGTGCCGCGCCCGACCCTGCTCAGGACCGGCATGGACGGCTGGCTCAGGACCTTCGGCAGGTCCTTCTTCGACCAGTTCCCTGAGCCGGAAAGGACCGAGGTGCTCGGCGAGGTCATCGAGCTCTTGCGGCCCTCGCTCTGCGATACGCAAGGCGTGTGGACCGCAGACCATATCAGGCTTCGCTTCTTTGCCGAGCGTCGCGCCTGACCGGGCCGCCACACCAATGCCTAATTCCTGGACGAGGCGTTTGATGCTAGAGCATGATCCGGAAAAGTGGGAACCGGTTTTCCGAAGGGATCATGCTCAAGACGAGGAGCGCACCGGAGCGACAGTCGAGACCCCGTTCACAAGGTGTGCGGCATGACAGACCGAAGTAAAGCTTCCGCGGGCCACCCGGTCCACGCCGGACGTCTCCTCTTTTCGATGGCTTTGGCAATGGCCTGCGGGCTCGCCTCAGGGCTCGTCCATGCCGATCCAATCAAGAACCCGATCGCCGTATTCGCCGCGCTGGACAAGGTGACGGGACGCATCTCGCATCTCGAGATCCCCATCAATCAGACGGTCGAGTTCGGCGCCCTCAAGGTGACGCCGCGGGTGTGCGATTCACGCCCGCCGACGGAGCCGCCCCACACCTCATCCTTCGTCGAGGTCGACGAGGTGAAGCTCACCGGCGAGGTGCAGCGGATCTTCACAGGCTGGATGTTCGCCGAGAGCCCGGGCCTTCACGCGGTGGAGCACCCGGTCTTCGACGTCTGGCTCACCAACTGCAAAACGCCCGCGGCCGCCAAATCCTCCGAGAGCAGCGAGAATGCGGCGGCGCCTGCGGCTCCCGCTCCGCCCCTGCCGCCGGCCGAGGCCGCAGCTCCCGCTCCTGAAGCTCCGCCGGACGCTGCTGCCGAAGCCCCCACGCCACTCCCGTGGGCCACCAAGCCGCCGCCGGCCAACGCGGCCTCCAGGAACCGCTGAAACTCCTCCCGGCTCACCTCGATGGCGCCGAAGCGGGCCAGGTGTCCCGTGACGAACTGGGTGTCGAGCAGGGTGAATCCCCCATATTTGAGCCTGGCGACGAGATAGACGAGCGCGATCTTGCTCGCGTCGCGCGCCCGGGAGAACATGCTCTCGCCGAAAAACGCGCGGCCGAGATGCACGCCGTAAAGTCCGCCGGTCAGCACGCCGTCCTGCCAGACCTCGACCGTATGGCAATGGCCGAGCGCGAACAGCTCGCGATAGAGCCCGCGAATGCGCCCGTTGATCCAGGTCGAGCGGCGGCCTGAGCGCGGCGCCGCACAGCCCTCGATGACCGCCTCGAAGTTTTGGTCGATCTTCACCTCGAAACCGCCGCGGCGGATGGTGCGGGCGAGACTCTTCGGAACATGCACGTGGTCGAGCGGCAGAATGCCCCGCCGCTCCGGCTCGATCCAATAGAGCGCGTTGTCCTCGGCGCTCTCGGCCATGGGGAAGATGCCGCAGGCATAAGCCTTGAGCAGCACCTGCGGCGTGATCTCGATCATGACGTCGTCGATGGAGGTCATGGATCTATGCGCGCGTTCCTAGCTTGGCGAGATGGTTCTCGAGCCAATGGATGTCGTAGTTGCCATCGACGATGTCAGGCTCCGCGATGAGCGAGATGAAGAGGGGGATGGTGGTCTCGATGCCATCGACGACGAACTCTCCCAGCGCCCGCTTGAGCCGCATCAGGCATTCGTTGCGGGTGCGGGCGTGCACGATGAGCTTGCCGATCAGACTGTCATAATAGGGCGGAATGGTGTAGCCGGCGTAAGCCCCTGAATCGACCCTGACGCCGAGCCCACCCGGCGGGTGGAAATGGGTAATCGTCCCCGGCGACGGCCTGAAGGTGTGCGGGTTCTCGGCGTTGATGCGGCATTCGATGGCGTGGCCGTCGAAGCGCACGTCCTCCTGGCGGAGCGACAAGGGCGCCCCGGCCGCAATCCGGATCTGCTCGATGACGAGGTCGAGCCCGGTGATCATCTCGGTGATGGTGTGCTCGACCTGGAGCCGCGTGTTCATCTCGATAAAGTAGAACTCGCCGCCCTCATAGAGGAACTCGACGGTGCCGACGCCGCGATAGCGGAGCGTCCGCATGGCCTCTGCCACCGTCTCGCCGATGCGGACGCGCTCGCTGGCATTGAGCGCGGGCGAGGGGGCCTCCTCCCACAGCTTCTGGTGCCGCCGTTGCAGCGAGCAATCGCGTTCCCCGAGATGGATGGCGTTGCCTTCGCCGTCGGCCAGCACCTGCACTTCGATGTGCCGAGGGTGTACGAGATATTTCTCGAGATAGACGGTGCCGTCGCCGAAGGCAGCGCGCGCCTCGTTGCGCGCGGTGGCCAGCGCCGGCTCGAGCTCGTTCTCGAACAGCGCAAGCTTCATGCCGCGCCCGCCGCCCCCTGCCGCCGCCTTGACCAGCACCGGATAGCCGATGCCTTGCGCCAGCGCTTTTGCCTCCTCGAGATCGGCACCGACAGGGCCTGTGCCCGGCACCACCGGAATGCCGAGCGAGCGGGCGGTCTCCTTCGCCTGGATCTTGTCACCCATCAGCCTGACATGCTCGGCGGACGGCCCGATGAAAGTGATGGCGTGCTCCTCGAGGATCTCGGCAAAGCGGGCATTCTCGGAGAGGAAGCCGTAGCCCGGATGCACCGCGTCGGCGCCGGTGATCTCGCAGGCCGCGACGATCGCCGGGATGTTGAGATAGCTGTCCTTGGCCGGGGGCGCGCCGATGCACACGCTCTCGTCGGCCAGACGCACATGCATGGCGTCGGCGTCGGCGGTGGAGTGGACCGCGACGGTCGCCACGCCGAGCTCCTTGCAGGCGCGTTCGACGCGGAGTGCGATCTCTCCCCGGTTGGCGATCAGGATCTTGTCAAACATTGCCCGGCTAGCGTTGCTCGATCACCGCCAACGGCTCGCCATATTCGACCGGCTGGCCGTCCTCGATGAGGATGGCAATGACGGTGCCGGCGCGGGGGGAGGGGATCTGGTTCATGGTTTTCATGGCTTCGATAATGAGGAGCGTCTGCCCGGCTGTCACGCGCGCGCCGATCTCGACAAAGGGCGGGGAGCCCGGCTCGGGCGAGCGATAGGCGGTGCCGACCATCGGCGAGGTGACGGTGCCGGGATGGACGATGAATTCCTCCGGCCGCGCCGCCCCTCGCGCGGTGTCTCTGGAATTGGGCTCGGCGAGTTCGGCGGCAAACGCGCCGCCCTGGGGGCCAACGCCGCGCGCGACCCTGATCCGCCGCCCCTCGTGCTCGATCTCGATCTCGGTCAGGCCGGTCTCGTCGAGCAGCGCCGCGAGCTCGCGGATAAGGTCCTTGTCGAAGGTGCCGTCTTGCTTGGTCATCGGCTGGCCCCCGCCGTGATCCGCCCGGCCAGCGCCTCGATCGCCAACTCGTAGCTCTGGGCCCCGAAGCCGCAGATCAAGCCCGTCACCGCCTTGGAGATATAGGAGTGATGGCGGAAGGGCTCGCGGGTGAAGATATTCGACAGATGCACCTCGACGGATGGGATCGGGCAAGCCAGCAGCGCGTCAAGCATGGCGATCGAGGTATGAGTGAAGGCACCGGCATTGACGATCAGCCCCGCCGCGCCGTTCCTCGCCTCCTGGATCCATGCCACCAGCTCGCCCTCATGATTGCTTTGACGAAAGTCTATCGAAAATCCTAGCGCAGCGGCCTTCCGCTCGCACCTAGCACGCACGTCGTCGAGCGTCTCCTTGCCATAGACCTCCGGCTCCCGGGACCCGAGCAGGTTGAGATTGGGGCCGTTCAAGACGTAGATCGGTTTGGCCATGGCGGATGCAGGACGCCTGATGATGCCGGGCCGCGCGAGAGCCCCGCGCACTCGCCACGGCAGAGGAAACGGGCCCCTTTATCAGCTTTTCCGCCGTTCGGCAAAATACGCCGAGGACCGATAAGGGAAATGTTCCCGTTACCGTCCGGCCTCAGCACGTAGCCTTGCAGCCCTTCTCGCGAACTTCGGCGACGTTCTTGGTCAACTGATCGTAGAGGTCGTCAGGCGCTCCCGGCACCACATGGTCGCCGATCAGATAAAGCGGCGTGCCCTGCAGCCCGAGCTTCTGCGCAAGCTCCTTGGCCTCGTCGAGCGACTTCTGGATGTCCGGATCCTTCATGTCCTCTTCAAGCTTGGCCGTGTCGAGCCCAAGCTCGGCGGCGACGCGGAGCGCCTTCTCCTTGTCGGCCTTGCCGGGCTCGGAGAACAGTTTCTGATGCATCTCGAAATATTTGCCCTGCTTGGCAGCGGCGAGCGCGGCCTTGGCCGCAGCCTCTGAGTCCTCGCCGAAGATCGGCAGCTCTTTCAGCACGAGCCGCACCTTGTCGTCGCCTTCGACGAGCTTGACCACGTCGGGCAACGCCCGGCGGCAGAAGCCGCAATTGTAGTCGAAGAACTCGACCACGCTCACATCGCCATTGGCATTGCCGACGACATGAGCGAGCGGGGAGCGGAACAGGGCTTCCGCGTTGTCGCTGATGACTTTTTGCTGCTTAGCGGCCTCTTCTGCCGCCTGGCGCTTGTCAAGCTCGTTGGTCATCTCGACCAGAATCTCGGGGTTCTTGGTGAGATAGTCGCGGACGATGTCGATGACCTTCGTCTCGCTGAGCGAGGAAACGTTCACCACCCCCGGTGCCAGGCGCCACACGAGGACGATGGTGGCCGCGGTCACGAGGGCAGCCACGACGGCGGCCACCGCGGCGGTGGCGAGGCCAGTCTTGAGGTTCATGCGGGGATCTCCGGGGGCTGAAGTCAGTTGGTGCTCGGCACTTCGAAAGCGAGGATGTCGTCGGCTCTGATCCAATTCGGCGTGCCGTCCACGAATCCGGCTTTGGCGCGCTTGGCCTGCTGCTTGGCAAGCTTAAGCTGCCCTTCATAGAAATAGGCTTCGGCCGATGCAAGCTCGGCTTGTGCCAAATATACCTTCTTGGCGCCTGCCGCCTGCACCGCGTCGGCCTTGCGGGCATAGGCTGCCGCGATCTGGCGGTAGCCCATGGCCGATGAATCCTCGCGGGCCAGTGCTGTGCGCAGATTGGTGATCGCCTCGTCGACCAGCTTCGGATCGTTGGTGCCGAGCAACGCCTGTCCCAGCATGACGCGAATAAGGGGCTCGTTGGGAGCGAGCCTCACCGCCTCGCGCAGCGGCACGACTGCGCCAGCCGGATTGCCGCTCTCGAACAGGAATTGACCCTTGATCTCGTAGAAATAGGGCCAGTCGGGCTTTGCTGCGATCAGTGCGTCGAGCTGCGGCAGGGCGGCCTGCACGCCGGATTGGCGGTAGGTGGCGATCGCCCTGGCATAGAGCGCAGGCATCGACACATCGGTCTTCGGATAGCGGTTGAACAGGGTGTCCGGCTGATCGAGGAAGCCGTAGAGTTTCGCCTTCACCATGTCGTGGCGGAACTGCAGCTCGGGTGGATCGACATTGTTGTAATAGGGGCTCGAGGTAACGAGCTCTCTCAGCTGCTCCAGGCGCTGTTGCGGCATGGGGTGGGACTGGAGATAGGGGTTGATGCCCTGCACGCCGAGCAGCTTGTTGGACATTTCCTCGAAGGTTTCGATCATGCCGCGACCGGATTGCTTGGTGGCGTTGAGGAAGCTCACGCCGGCCTGGTCGGCGGAGGATTCTTCGTCTTGCCGGTAGGCGAGCACGCTCCGCATCGCGGCGTCCTGCCCCCCATAGGCCACCCCCATGCCAGCCTGTCCAATGCCCGGCGCGCCGGCAAGCGCCCCTGCCGCCATGGCTGCAAGGCCGAGAAGCTGCAGCATGAGCGCCGCCGATTTCGCCTTCGAGATCTGGCCGCGCAGCCGGGCGAGATGGCCGCCGGTGATATGGCCGCTCTCATGGGCGATGACCCCGATCACCGCATTGGGCGTCTTTGCGCCCATCAGCGTGCCGGCATGGATGAACATATTGTGACCATCGACGACGAAGGCGTTGAAGCTCCGGTCGTTGACGATGTGGATCTCGATGCCTTGCGAGCCGAGGCCTGCGGCGTTGAAGATGGGCTTGGCGTAAGCGCGGATCAGCGCTTCAGTCTCGGCGTCGCGGATGAGCCCGGCAGCCTCCGCCGAGGTCGAGGTGAGAAGCGCTGCGGCAAGCCCCGTCACGAAACCCGCGCGGAGCCACCGCGCGGCTCGATGGGGTTGGGATTGAGCCAAAGCAGGCATGGGTTGGCTTGATCGTATATGTTTAGCGAGGCTGGGCAAAGATGCCGGTTTTTGGTGCCGTCATCCGGTCCGGCGATACGCTGGCCAGCCCCCAGCCACGTCTTTGCCAATGCTCGCTTGATTGGCTTTTGAATGCGGCGACAACGTGACAGCAGCCCCCACGACCGCATCAATAAACTGCGAGAAAACCCATGAGCGAGCCGCACGCGCGCGCCGGCGACGGCGTGACGCCACGCCGCCTCGAAGAACTGGCTCAAGAGCAGAGAAGGAAGCGCAAGCTTCGCGCTTCCTTATTGATTTGCGCCATTGATTAGCGGCGCCACCAGCCCTTGCGGGGGGGAACTGCCTCTTGCTCCACTTGGCTTTCGACTCTCGCCGGCGCCGGCTCCTCCCGCGCCGAGGTGACGCCGGCAAACATGGGCTCGGTGTCTCGCCTCGGGTGCTCGGTGACCGCGCGGCCGAATTCCTCATCCCGCTGCGGCTTGCTCTCGCGGGCAGCACCGTTCTGCCGGTCTTCACGCGGAGAAGGCGAGCCGGCCTCGCCGGCATGAGGCTCTTGGCGCGACGTCTCGCGGGGGCCCGTGTCGGC
>JAENXG010000069.1 GCA_016649675.1 Methyloceanibacter sp. | reverse complement strand
GCGAGGCCCTGTCCCACATAGACATCGCGAAAGGCGCCGCGCTCGAGCGCCCGCGCCGCGGCCCTTGCCTCCGCGGGCCGCCGTCCGATGAGTGCCAGCGGATGCTTGAGCAAGGCCATGAGCTCGGGCGGCGCGAAATTTGTCTCGGCCGCGCCAAGCACAAGGTCGAGGAAGGCGCCGGGGACCGTGCGCGACACCGGCACGCCCGCCGAGTCGTCGATTGAGAGATCGTAGCGCTTGAGCCGCGCCGCCACCCGCCGCGCCAACACGCGATCCGGCGTAATCAGGGCGGCGGTCTGGTTGGGGGTCTCGATGCAGGACTTGAGGATCAGGGCGATGGCTTCGGCTTCGTCATGGGCGGTGGGCGCAACGACGACGCGCATACCGGCGAGCGCATTGGCGAAGCTCGCTCGTCCATCAGGGAGAAGCTCGTCGGCGTCGAGGAACCGCTGCCAACGCTCGGTGGTTTCGGCCGGTCGCAGGGCTTCGCTCACGAGATGGAGCCGCGCGCGGGCGGCGGCGTTGGGCTCGCTCCCTGGCACATGGCTCACGCGCTTGCGGTCGACGCCGAGCTTGCGCAGGAGCTCGGCCATGCCGGCCTGCGGGTGCTCGGGGTGCTCGGCAAGGCTCGACCAGCTCTCGTCGTCGAGGGAGAGATCGAGGCCCGGCAGCACCACGGCGCCGTTCGGCAGCGAGGCGATGGTCTTGAGCAGGCGCGCTGTCGCCGGCACCGTCCCGGTCGATCCCGCGGCGATCACCGGATGCGGCGAGCCTTTGGCGAGGCGCTCCGCTTCGAGCCCCATCAGCAGATTGCGGCGGGCAACCGGCGAGACGAGGCCATTCGTGGCGAGGTAATCGGGCCAATGCTCGGTCACGATCTTGAGGAAATCGACGGTGATCTGCCAATGCGCGGCAAAATCCTCGGGCACGATCTCATCGAGAGCCGCAAGATCGACCTCCTCGCTTTCGATCTCGTCCATGAAATTGGCGAGATTGGCGGCGAGATAGGAGGCTTGCCCCGGCGTCACCTCGATGAGCGGCGAGGCCTGGACGGAGCGCTCCGCTGCCGCCTCCGTACGGAGAAGGCGTCCGAAAGCAAGCACGAGCCGCATGAGGGCAAGCCGCCGCGGCAGCGCTCCGATTGCCTGCGCGCCTATCGCGCCGTCCTCGCTCGCGCCGTCCTCCGCCCCGAAAATGATGGCCGCCTCCTCATCGGGATCGCCCAGCGCCCGGATGCGCGGCAGAAGCAGCGCCTGCCCTTCTGCTTCCGCGAGGAAGGCCTCGCGCAAGGCGCGTGCCGCACGGCGGGTGGGGAGGTAGATGGTGGTCAGCGGTAGCGTGAGCGGATCTGGCTTGGCCCCGCCTTGCACAGGCAGGTCGCCGGCCAGCACGGCCCTGGCAAGGATGGTGAGGAAGGGCGCCGAAGGCGGGATGGTGTAGAGCCTGGGGTCCGCGCTCGAGGGCTCAGGCACCTTCGCGCTCGAACGAGGTCTCGGCCTCGGCCAGGGCTTCGGGCGTGCCGACATGCATCCAGCGGCCGTCAAGCCGCACGCCGTAGAGCCTGCCTTTGGCGAGCGCCTTATCCCACAAGAGGTTCAGCGAGAAGCGCCCTTCTGGGCTGTCTTTGAACAGCCTCTCATCGCAGAGCGACACGCCGGCAAAGGCGAACGGCACGACCTCGCCCTCTCCGCGCCGCGAGAGCCGCCCGTCAGGCCCCATGGCGAAGTCGCCCTTGGCTGCATAGCCGATGCTGGTGGCCACCGGCGCGAGCAGCAGGAGGCATTCCATGACGGCGGGATTCCACAGCCGCAACATGCGGGGCAGTGCTGGCGCCGCGCCCTCGCTCCATGCCGAATCCGCGTTGTGGATGAAGAAGGGCCCGCGGCCGAGCAGCGGCAGCGCCTTCTTGGCGCCGCCGCCGGTATCGAGCAGCACGCCGCGCTCGTCAGAGATGAGGATCTGCGGCGGCTTGCCCTGGCGCTGGCCAAGATGGGTTTCGAGCTGATCGGGGAGATAATGCACGTTGACGACAGCCGTCTTTACGCCCGCCTCGGCCAGCCGGTCGAGCACATGGTCGATCAGCGGTCTGCCGGCCAGCGGCACGAGCGGCTTCGGCATGCGTAAGGTCAAGGGCCGCATGCGCTCGCCATAGCCCGCAGCAAGCACCATCGCCGTCCTCGCCTCAGTCATTTGGGCTTGCCCCTCTAGAGCGCCAGCGGCGGCAGATCGCCGGCCGGCGGAAACTCGCGCGCATAGAGGCGGCGCAGCCCGGTGAGCGCCGGGTGGGCGAGGTCGCGCTCGAGATAGCGCGTGACCCGTGGGATGTGAGCGAGATAGCCGCGCTTGCCGTCACGTTTCGCCAATCGCGCAAAAATGCCGAGGATCTTAGAGTTGCGTTGGGCGCCGAGCGTCGCGTAGAGCGAGACGAACTGATCGCTCGAAAAGTGCTGGCTTTGCGCGTTTCGGGCGGCACAGTAGCGAGCGAGTTCGTCCCGTTCAAGCGCTTCCGGCACGTCAACGCGCGCATCCTGCAATAGCGACACGAGATCGTAGGCAAACGGGCCGGACAGCGCATCCTGGAAGTCGAGGATGCCGACCCGCTTGATCCCCTCCCGCTCGGGCAGCCACATCAGGTTCGGCGAGTGATAATCCCGCAAGACCCAGCCCCGATCCGCTGTTGCTGATTGCTCCAGAAGCGGCCGCCAAAGTCCGAAAAACTCCTCGCGCAGCGCGGCTGGCGCCGGTTTCCCACGGAGCGCCGGCCAGAACCAGTCGATCAAGAGGGAGACTTCGGTGAGGAGCGCCTCCGCGTCGTAAGCGGGCAAAAGGTAGGGCGCATGGCCCTCGATGGGTAGAAGCTCGGGCGGCGCCTTGCGGGCGAGCGCCACGAGAGCGTCGACCGCGGGCCCGTAAAGCTCGGCTAAGGGCGTGCCTTTGGCCACCTCGCTCCCGAACACCCTGTCGCCCAAGTCCTCGAGAATGAGGAAGCCCTGGTCGAGATCGAAGGCATAGACGGCCGGGGCCGACAGCCCGCGCTCCCGGAGCGCATGCGCGACCGCTACGAAGGGCGTTACGTCCTCGGCAAGATGCACGAGCGCGCTGTAAGGCTTGCCGTCGCGGATCGGCGGCCCGTCAGGCTGGCGCGGCGCATTCATCAGGATGGCGGTGCGGTGAGGCAGCACGAGGCGCGCATAGGAGCGGGTCGAGGCGTCGCCCAAGAGGTAGCGGGCAGGGGCCTCGGCATAGGGGGTGCGGTCGATGAAGGAGAACAGCGCCTGCAACCGTTCGAGCCTCGCCTCCCAGGTGCCATGGCCGGTCAGCACGATGCGGCGAAGCGCCGGCGTCGCGGTCTCGTCCATGGCGATGTCGAGGCGGTCCCGCGGCAGCCAGCGTTCCGCGCGCTCGGGCCACTCGATCAGAACCACGCCCTCTTCCAGGGCATCGTCGAGGCCGAGCTGGTCGAGCTCCGCGGGCTCAAGCCGGTAGAAGTCGCAATGCGTGAGGGTGAGCCGCTTCGTCTCGTAGCGCTGCATCAGCGCGAAGGTCGGGCTCGGCACCTCGCCTTCGCCGCCGAGCCGCGTGACCAAGGCCCGCGCGAAAGTTGTCTTACCGGCGCCGAGGGGACCGCTCAGCGTGATCACGTCGCCCGTTTTCAGGGCAACGGCGATGCGGCTTGCGAGAATGTCGAGCCGGACGAGGTCGACATCGTCGAGACTCCAACTCGAGGTCATCCGGCGCGGCTTGACTTGTAGAGGGGCTCGCCGACATCCGCAGTTTCCGCCGCGGGCGCTTGGGTGAGCGGCAGGAGCACCTTGACCCTCGTTCCCCGCCCCGGCGCCGAATCCAGCGAGACCGTGCCGCCATGCAGCTCGGCGAGGCTCTTGACGATGGAAAGACCAAGCCCCGGGCCGCGATGACGCGAGCCATGGGAGCGGCTCTCAAAGCGATCGAACACGGTCTGCTGATAGTCCTCGGGGATGCCGACCCCCTGATCCTCGACGGTGAAGGCAAGCATGGAATTCTCGCGTCTGCAGGTGAGCTTGATCGCCCCGGCCGGGTCGGAGAAGCCGATGGCATTGGAGAGAAGATTATACAGCATCTGGGTGACGCGCCGGCCGTCGGCAACGAACTCGTCGATCCCGGGCTCGATATCGATATCGAGCGCGACATTGTTCTGCTTCAGCCGCTCGGCCACGCCCTGCACCGCCGCCTCGATCACCTCGCGCACCTTCACGGGAGACAGCTTGAGCTCCAGCGTGCCGGCGTCGATGGTGGCGAGATCGAGGATGTCGTCGATGATGGCGAGCAGCGTCCGTCCCGAGAGCCTGATGTCGCCGAGATAGTCGCGCTGCTTCTCAGTGAGCGGGCCGGCGATGGGGCTCGCCAGCAGCTCGCTGAAGCCGATGATGTTGGTGAGCGGCGTCCTGAGCTCGTAGGACACGTGGCTGATGAAGGCGGTCTTGAGGCGATCGGCGGCTTCCAGGGCCTCGGTGCGCTCGATGAGCGCGCGCTCAACGCGCTTGGTGTCTGAGACGTCGACATAGGTGAGCAGCGTGCCGCCGTCGGGCAGCGGCAGCGCGGCGCAGGCGAGCACGCTGCCGTCGACCCGGTCGAACTGGCTCTCATAGGGACGCCGCTCGGCAACGATGCCGGTCACCGCGGCCTTGGTTCGCTCCCACTCCTCGGGCGCGTCGTGGAGCGCGCGGCACCAGCCGATGATCTCCTCGATATGCGGCTCGCCCTCCAGTTGGCGCGGGCTCAACCGCCAGATATCGGCGAAGGCCTGATTGTAGAGCCTGAGGCGACCGTTCGGCGCAAACACGGCGACGCCTTCGCGCAAGGTATCGAGCGTCTCCCGCTGCACCTGGATGAGCGCGTTGTAGCGGATTTCGAGCGCAAGGCGCTCGGTGACGTTCTCGTAGAGATAGGTCACGCCGCCCTCGCCTTCGCCCTCGCTGTCGGCGACCACATGCAGGGTACGGCCGTCGGGCAGGTGCCATTGGTCTTCGATCTGGGCGTTGGAGCCGTAGGAGGAGAGCCAGGCCTTCTTCCAGCCCCGGTAGTCGGCCTTCTCCGGCAGCCGCCGCGCCTGGCGAAGCCGGTCGAGGATCTCGCCGTCGCGGGGAAGCGTGGCGAGCCACTCCGGATCGAGCTGCCAGAGCTCGACATAGGCCTGATTGAAATGGGTGAGCCTCTGCTCCTCGTCGAACACGGCAAAGGCGGTGGCGAGACGGTCGAAGCTTCTGAAGCGCGCATCGAGTGCAGGCTTGCTCTCGATCCGGGCGCGCTCGCTCGATCCGGCCTCAGCCTCGAGCAGGGAACGCAGCGAGGCGACCTGGTCTTCAAGCTGCCTGTGCTTCGCCGTGAGGTCGGCAAGTTCGAGCCTTTGGCCGACAAGGTTGCGCACCTTGAGCACAATGGTCCGGCCGGCAGCGCGGCCATCGACCTCGACATAGCGGTCCCGCAAGGTCGCGAGCATCAGGTTGAAGGCTTCGCCCCGCTCGGCCAGAGCCTCGATCGCCGCGTCGAGCTCGGCGGCGGACGGCGCGTCGAGCCATCCGGCAAAGTGGAGAAGGCGCCTTGGCTCGCGGGGGACGCCGATAGCCGGCGGCAAGCTCGCGACCAGCATTTCCGGCTCGCCGGTCTCCGCCACGGTCAGAAGCATTTGCGGCTCGACCACCAGCACCGTGTCGAGCGCGCTCTCGCTCAAGCGGTAGCGCTCGGCCTCGTTGGCCGCGGCGGCCTCGGCCTTGCGCGCGCGCTCCGTGGCGCGAAGGCAGGCGATTGCCGTGCCTACGGCAAAGGCGATGATGCCGAGATTGATGCCGAGCGTGAGCAGCGTGCGCGCGTCAAGCACGGTTGCGTCCGTGGCCGCCACGGCCGCCTTGATGGGGAATAGGAGGGGAGAGATGAGGAGGATGAAGACGCGGAACAGCACCTCTGGCCACCTTGATGAAGGTGCAGCCTTTCCCCCGCTGGTCCGCATGGTCGTTTCGCTCCACGCCGCCGCCCATGGCCTCGCGCTCCCGCGTTTGCTTGAACGCTGCCACAGTCTGAAGGCGGGCCGACGGACCCCGCGAGCCTCAAGGCGAATCACGCGTAGATTAGCTGTATCGGTGACTCTTGCCCACTAGCGCGGACAAGTTGGTTGAGGGATCTTTACCCTCTTCGTCCTGCCCGGCTTCATGCCGGGCATCACGTTGTAAGCCTTAAATCGAAGACGTGGATGGCCGGGACAAGCCCGGCCATGACGCTGCAGTTCGGTAAGAGCGTCGTTTAATACCGGTAGTAGTCGGGCTTGTACGGCCCCTCCGCCGGCACGCCGATATAGTCGGCCTGCTCGGGTCGGAGCTTGGTGAGCTTGGCGCCCACCTTCCCGAGATGTAAGCGCGCCACCTTCTCGTCGAGCTGCTTCGGCAGCGTGTAAACTTCTTTTTTATAGGCGCTCGGATTGGTCCACAGCTCGATCTGCGCCAGCGTCTGATTGGTGAAGGACGCGCTCATCACGAAGCTCGGATGGCCCATAGCGTTGCCGAGATTGACCAGCCTGCCCTCCGACAGAAGGATGATGCGCCTGCCGGTCGGGAACTCGATCTCGTCCACCTGCGGCTTGACGTTGAGCCATTTGAAGTTGCGCAAGCCCGCCACCTGAATCTCGGAATCGAAGTGCCCGATATTGCAGACGATGGCGCGGTCCTTCATCGCCCGCATATGCTCGAGCGTGATGACGTCCTTGTTGCCGGTGGCGGTGACGAAAATGTCGGCGCGGGGCGCCGCGTCGTCCATGGTGGTGACCTCATAGCCCTCCATTGCGGCCTGGAGCGCGCAGATCGGATCGATCTCGGAGACGAGCACGCGGCAGCCGGCGTTGCGCAAGGAGGCGGCCGAGCCTTTGCCGACATCGCCGAAGCCCGCGACCATCGCCACCTTGCCGGCCATCATCACGTCGGTGCCGCGGCGGATGCCGTCGACGAGGCTTTCGCGGCAGCCGTAGAGATTATCGAATTTCGACTTGGTGACGCTGTCGTTGACGTTGATGGCGGGGAACAGCAGCGTGCCCTTCTTCTGCATCTCGTAGAGCCGATGCACGCCGGTCGTGGTCTCTTCGGTCACGCCGCGAATATTGGCGGCGAGTTTCGAGAACCAGCCGGGCTCCCTCTTCAACCGCTCCTTGATCGAGGCGAAGAGAACCTCTTCCTCCTCGTTGGTGGCTTTGTCTAGAAAAGCGGTGTCGCCTTTCTCGGCACGGGCGCCGAGATGCACCAGCAGCGTGGCGTCGCCGCCGTCGTCGAGGATCATGTTGGGCACACCGCCGTCGGCCCATTCAAAGATGCGGTGGGTGTAGTCCCAATATTCTTCGAGGCTCTCGCCCTTAAAGGCGAACACGGGGATGCCTTCGGCCGCGACCGCTGCGGCGGCATGGTCTTGCGTCGAATAGATGTTGCAGGAGGCCCAGCGAAGATCGGCGCCGAGCGCCTTCAAGGTCTCGATCAGCACCGCGGTCTGGATGGTCATATGCAGCGAGCCCGCGATGCGCGCGCCCTTGAGCGGCTGCTTCGCCGCATACTCCTCGCGCACCGCCATCAGGCCGGGCATCTCGGTCTCGGCGATGGCGATCTCTTTGCGGCCCCAGGAGGCCAAGCCGATGTCTCTGACGTGGTAGTTCATCTGCCTCTACTCCTAAGCCTCAGACTATAAGGATATAAAGAACTCCTTATAGGTTTTGCAGGCGAGTGGCCAGAGCGATGTGGAGAAAAATCGGGCCGCGGGCTCGTCTCGCAAGCGCCGCGCCGGCGTGGCTTCCCGGTCGGCGCCTTGATCCTACTCAAGGCTGAGCCCCGTCCCGAAGGGTAGACTAGTTCATGCCCAACCCAGCTCGAAACGGCGCACCGTCCCAGGTCTATGTCTGGGACCTTTTCGTGAGGGTCTTCCATTGGACCTTGGTCGCGGCCTTTACGATCGCCTATTTCACCGAGGATGACCTGCTAAAGGTGCATGTCTGGGCCGGCTATCTCGTCGGCGCGCTCATCGTGGCGCGGGTGGTTTGGGGCTTTGTCGGGCCGCGTCATGCGCGCTTCTCCGACTTTGTCTGTGCCCCGGCAACCACGCTCGCCTATGTGCGCGACCTCTTGCTGTTTCGCGCCGAGCGCCATCTTGGTCACAGCCCCGGTGGGGGCGCGATGGTGATCCTGCTGCTTCTGTTCTTGGCCGCGACCGTGGTGACAGGCCTCGTGGTCTATGGCGGGGAGCAGCAGGCAGGGCCGCTTGCCGGGATGTTCACCAAGGACACCGGCGAAGCACTGGAGGAGGTGCACGATCTCCTCGCCAATATCACGCTTGCACTCATTCTCGCCCACATCGCCGCTGTGATTCTGGCGAGCTTCGTACATCGCGAGAATCTCGTCCGCGCCATGGTCACGGGCTATAAGCGCCCCTGATGAGATGATCCATGGGCGGACCAACGAGAAAGCACCCGCAAGACGAGATTGTCGATCTGAAGCTGATCGACGATGGCCTGCCGTCTCCCCAAGAGCTCGTGCGCCGCGATGAGAACGTGAAGGTGACGCTGTCCTTGAGCCGCCGCAGTGTGGAGTTCTTCAAGCGCGAGGCGGGCAAAGCCGGAGTACCCTATCAGCGCATGATCAGCACGCTGGTCGATGCCTATGCCGTGCGGCGGGGACGCACCGAGCGCTAAGCGCCGCGGCCTGCTGGCGGCGGTGGCTCTTGACTTCGTGCAGCGAGAATCTGGTCCGCGCCATTATCACGGGCTACAAGCGATCGTAGCAAACCGCCGACAGGGAGGTCCCCTATGCAGAGACTCGACACCCTTAAATTCGCTCTAGCGGGTGCAATTTACGGCTCGGGTTGCGTGGCCTTGGCCACGATCTGTGCCCTTCTTGGTGTGCCCGGGTTCAAGCCGTTTACAGATTTGCTGGCGCAGTTCTATGGCTTCTAGGGCTATTCCGTTTCGATCCTCGGCACTGTGATCGGAGCCTTTTGGGGATTCGTTGAAGGATTCTTCCATTTCGCCATCTTTGCTTGGCTCTACAACACCCTGCTGGGGCGACGGCACGCCTAACTTGGGCTAGTCCCTACAGTCCAAGTTCCGAGCCAGCGGACCGCTGAACGTGCGTCACCCCTTTCCCTCAGACCGCATTGCCGGACTCCTTGACCCCGATCGCGGCTTGACGGCCGTGGAGGTCGAAGAGCGGCACCGCCGCTACGGCGCCAACGACATCCTCGGAGAGAGAAGATCGGGCTGGGGTACCATTCTCCGCGACACGGCGCAGGATCCCATGGTCTGGTTCCTGGCGGCAACCGCTTCTCTCTTCGCTTGGCTTGGCGACTATGCCGAAGCGAGCGTCCTTGGCCTGGCGCTCTTGCCGATCGCGAGCATGGACGCCTATCTGCACCGCCGCACCCAGGCGACGACGGAGGGGCTGGCCGGACGCCTGGCCACTCAGGCCCGGGTGCTGCGCGACGGGGTGGCCAAGGACATTCCTTCGGTCGAGGTCGTTCCCGGCGATCTCATCATCGTCGATGAGGGCGCCGCTTTCCCCGCCGATGGCGTTCTCGTTGCGGGCCTCAATCTGCAGGCCGACGAGTCCGCGCTGACGGGCGAGGCCATGCCGGTGCGCAAGCATCCCTTCCAAGGCGCGATCGGAGACGGCGAAGCGTCCGTCGACAACGAGTCTTGGGGAGCGGCTGGCACGCGGCTCCTGACCGGGCAAGGGCGCCAGAGGGTCGTGTTCACCGGGGGCGAGACGCTCTATGGCGAGATCGTGAGCTTCGCCCGGCAGGGGCAGCACGAGCGAACGCCACTGCAAAACGCCATCGGTGCCCTTGTCGGCAGGCTCGCCGCCGCCGCCGTCCTCGTCTGTGTGGCGCTTGCCGCGACGCGCTACTATCAGGGCTTCGGCCTGCTCGACGCGTTCCTGAGTGCGGTGACGCTCGCGGTCGCTGCGATGCCCGAGGAGTTCCCCGTCGCCTTCACCTTCTTCCTCGGCGTCGGCGTCTACCGGCTCGCGCGCCGCCAGGCGCTCGTGCGCCGCTCGGTGGTGGTCGAGAATATCGGTCGCGTCACCTGCATTTGCTCGGACAAGACCGGCACCCTGACCGAGGGCAGACTGACGCTTGCGCATGTTCTTCCTGCGGACGGGATCGAGGCGGCGGAGCTTCGCCAAATTGCCGCGCTGGCCTCGCGTGCTGGCAGCGGAGACCCTATCGACGTCGCCGTCCTTGAAGGCGTGCCCGCCGCTCCTGAGACTCTCGTCGCGACCTTCCCCTTCACCGAAGACCGGCGGCGGGAGACAGGCATCGTGCGTCGCAGTGACGCCAGCGTCCAGGCAGCCGTCAAGGGTGCACCAGAGACGATC